>WGBN01000253.1 GCA_015494245.1 Saprospiraceae bacterium
CGGAGATGTGTATAAGAGACAGTCCATATCCTTAGCCGAGGCCCGATGAATCCTTCAAGGGTCTTCTTCCTCCTTTTCGCGCTGCATCTTTTTCAAAAAGCCCGCCGGCCGGCCCTTACCAAACCGGCGAGCACGCCCTCCTCTCTTAGACCTGGCACAATTCATACAAATACACGAACACTCTTTGTGCAGGCCCTTTTGCCGAAGGCGAACATCCTACTCGTGGTTTATGCAGCAAACCACTTCCTTTTGAATGCATCACAAAAGTACAGGCAGACATGAGCGGATAAAAGGACAGTTAGAGGCTCTCGTTTACCTGAAAATGGAATATCTTTGCCTCTCACAGCGTTGGATGTCTGTCTGAGTGAGGTGAAAAACTTGTTGCCTCGCTTTGTTTGATAAAGGAAAGACCTGCCCTTTGATACCACCTGGTCTAAACTCAATGACTATGAAAAAATCCCTTTTTGCCCTGCTCACCCTGCTGCTCTTCGCCTTTTCTGCCTGTGATCCCGCTATGTGGGATCAGGTCTTAAAAGACAACGGATTGGGGAATGTTCCCCTGACCAAGGAAGATGTGGCTAAGGGGCTGAAGCAGGCCCTCGAAATAGGCATTACCGAAGGCGCTCAAAAGCTTTCTCAAACCGACGGCTATTACAAAAGCGCCTATAAGATCCTGCTCCCCCCGGAAGCGCGCAAAGTAACCGAAAAGCTGGAAGGCGTGCCGGGCTTTACCAATCTGGAAGAAGTGATTCTCGAGAAAATCAACCGCGGTGCCGAAGATGCTGCCAAGAAGGCCGCACCCATCTTCAAAGACGCCATCATGTCCATGAGCTTTTCAGATGCCTGGGGCATCCTCAAAGGCGGGCAAAATGCCGCGACCCAGTACCTGCGCCAGGCTACTTATGGACGTTTGTACCAGGAGTTTAACCCCGTCATCGTGCAGTCGCTGGATAAGTTTAATGCGCGTACCTATTGGAGTGATGCGGTGAATACTTACAACAAGATTCCCTTCGTAGAGAAGGTCAATCCCGACTTGGATGACTATGTGACCAAGCAGGCACTCGAAGGGCTGTTCTCTATGGTCGAACTCAAGGAAAAAGAAATACGCACCAACATCTCGGCGCGCACTACTGATTTGCTGCGCCGCGTGTTTGCAGAACAGGATTAAAAGTAAAATCAAGGAGGGCTGCGAAGCAGCCCTCCTTGATCAACGAAAAACCACATGAAAACAGGAGTTATTGGCAGCGGCACCATGGGCACCGGCATTGCCCAACTCATGGCCATGGCCGGAGAAGAAGTGCTGATTTACGACAACAATCCCGCTGCCTGTGAGCGGGCTTTGGAGCGGCTGCAAAAAATCATGCAGCGCCTTACCGAAAAGGGAAAGGTATCACAGGAAGAGGCCGAAGCTACACTCGGCCGCATTTCTTTTGCAGACAAACTCATCGCTTTTGGTGATCGCGAGCTGATTGTGGAGGCAGTCATTGAGGATCTGGGCGTTAAGCAAGACATCTTTGAACAATTGGAAGACCTCTGCAGCCCCGATTGTATCCTCGCGACGAACACTTCTTCCCTGTCTGTAACTTCCATAGCGGCGGCCTGTGATCGCCCGCAGCGGGTGTTGGGCATGCACTTTTTTAATCCCGCGCCGGTGATGAAACTGGTGGAGGTGGTACCCGCTCTGCAGACAGACCGAAGTCTTCTGTCTGAGATCAAAGCGCTGTTAGAAAAATGGGGCAAAATTCCCGTGGAAGCGAAAGACACTCCGGGTTTCATCGTGAATCGCATTGCGCGGCCCTTTTACGGAGAGGCCTTGCGCATCCTTGAAGAAGGCATAGCTGATGTGGCCACCATAGACTGGGCCATGACTGAGATGGGCGGCTTCCGCATGGGGCCCTTTACGCTCATGGATTACATCGGCAACGATGTGAATTATGCTGTGACGGAAACGGTCTTTAAAGCCTTTTACTACGACCCCCGCTATAAGCCTTCTTTTACGCAAAAGCGTTTGGCGGAAGCCGGATGGCTGGGTAGAAAAAGCGGGCGCGGCTATTACGATTACAGTCCCGGTGCCCAACGGCCCGAACCCAAAGAGGACCCCGTATTGGGCCTTTCTATTTTCAAGCGCATCCTGGTTATGCTGATTAATGAGGCTGCCGATGCACTCTTCTGGCAAATCGCCAGTCGCGAAGACATCGAGCTGGCCATGACCAAAGGCGTAAACTATCCCAAAGGGCTTTTGCAATGGGCAGAAGAAATCGGCATCGCCCGTTGCGTAGAAATGATGGATGAACTCTACGACCGCTATCGCGAAGACCGCTATCGCTGCAGCCCGGGACTGCGAAACATGCTCTAAAAGCTTTTCAGATGGAAGAGAAAAACCGCGCCTCCCTCATCATCAGCCGGATGTACGAGAACGACCCCTTCAGCCAATGGATGGGCATGGAGCGGGTAGAAGAAGGCGAGGGCTTTTGTACCCTGCGCATGACAGTCCGCCCCGAAATGACCAACGGCTTTGGCCTGGCTCACGGAGGCATTACCTACAGCCTGGCCGACAGCGCCCTGGCCTTTGCCTCCAATTCGCGCGGGCAACACGCCCTCTCCATAGAAACCTCTATCTCCCATCTCGCTCCCGTCTCCGCCGGCGACGTACTGACCGCCCGCGCCCGCGAACAACACCTCGGCCCCCGCCTGGCCCATTACGAAGTAAACATCACCAATCAAAACGGCGCCCTCGTAGCCCTGTTCAAAGGGACGGTCTATCGGAAGAGGGAAGAGTGGAGCGTGTAGGGGCAGACCTATGTGTCTGCCCAATATTGTTTCGTGTAGGGGCAGACCTATGTATCTGCCCGATATTGTTTATTGTGTATCGTGTGTCGTTGGTTTTGGCGTGATGAGCGTAACGAGCGTGGTGAACGCGATGAGCGAGGAGTATGAATCTGTGCTAATCTGTGCAATCTGTGAACAGGAGAGGGGGCGTAAAAGCAGCCTTTTGCTGCAGGGGAGCGTTTATAGAGCAGTGAGTAAGAGGTATAAAAAATATTGACTATGAAAATACAAAATATTTTATATCTGACAACTATGGCAGCGCTGTTGCTTTCATGTGGACAACCAAGTACGGTTGATATTGGTGAATTTAAAAGCATTGAAGCAAAAGAGAGAACTATCCAGGTGACCGGAAGTGCTGATATGGAAATAATTCCGGATCAAATTGAATTTCTGATTAAAATTGAGGAGTATTATGAAGAAGAATTTCAGAAAGGGAAAAGGCAAGAGGATTATAATACGAAGGTTCCCATTAAAAAAATAGAAGAAGATTTGCTGAGAAAACTTAAGTCGATCGGAATTGATGAAAAACAAATTACAATACAAAACATTGGCAACTATTGGCGTTATCGGTCAAAGAAAATGTTGATAAGTAAACTCTTTTCAATTCAATTGGCTGATTTGAGTATGATAGATAAAATCATATCAACAGTTGACTTGAAAGGTATAGACTATATGCGCATTGGAGCTTTAAAACATACTAAAATACATGACTACAGAAAGCAAGTAAAGGCAGAGGCATTGAGGGCTGCAAAAGATAAAGCCAAGTATTTGTTGTCTGTCCTTGATAAGGAAGTTGGAGAAATAATTAACATCAAGGAAATCTCGAATGACTATTTATGGAGTAGTCATTGGTATGGCGGCTCTGGCAGCTATACGAGTAATACATCCATAAGTAGCGGGCAGAGTAATGAAGGGGCCGGCCCAAGGACAATAAAATTGAGGTATCAAGTTGAGGCCATCTTTGAAATAAAGTAAGAGCCAAATAGAAAGGAAAATTTTCCAATAAACCTAATGGACCATTGTTAAATGAAAAGTAAAATTTACCAATACGTAATTTTACTGTAAACTGTAAACAGTAAACAGTAAACTACAAACTCCAAACTACAAGCCCCACTCTCCACCCCCTCCCCGGCATAGGCCGATAAGGGAGGTATTCGTATTGCGTGTTAAGGAGATTGAGGATTTGGAAG
>WGBN01000254.1 GCA_015494245.1 Saprospiraceae bacterium
AGGAAGGAGGGTTTGTCCTCATCTTCCTGGATGATGAGTTTGGTGCCGTCAGAGGGTGCTTTGTTTCCGTGGCGGGCGGGGTCTTCGTCGAGGGGCAGTTCCAGTTGTTTTTCTTCTTTTTGGGGGTTGAGTTTTTTGAGGATTTCCTTTTGTTTTTCTTCCTGGGCTTTGAGGCGTTCTTCTTCGGCCAGGTCGTCGGGATGTCGCTGGCCCGGGCGCAGGGTTGTGGGCTTGGATTCTTCTTCCGGTTGAGCGATATCGCTTTGCTCTTTGGGTTTTTCTTCTTTGAGTGGCGGGCGCCTGCGGTTAAATACGATGGTGTCCCACCACAGACGCACGTCTGTTTGGAAGGCTTCCCAGGAGGTGGTCCGGGGATTGATCAGCCAGAAAAGCAGAAGGAGGGGGACCAGGATGAGGGCGATGCTTGCCCCCATGAAGCCCAGGGTGTTTCTCATCCAGTTGGCGATGTTTTCACCCAGAGCACCGCCGAGGGGGAATGCCGTGTTGGGGATGAAAAGTTCCAGAAAAACGGAAAAATACAGCATGGCCAACAGCCCTGTAATGACCAGGAGGGAACGGCCCCGAAGGGGTTTTTCTGTAAGGAGATCTATGCCGTAAAGAGCAGCTACGGCAGCAAAGAAGAAGGAAGGAAAGCCAAAGCCCCAATAGAAAAACAAATGGGAAATGATGGCTCCCAGCCGCCCCAGCCAGTTGGCTACGTGGATGTCACCGGCCAGCATCATGGACCAGGTGTAATCCATGACTTTATCCTGGTCTTGCTTCCAGGTAAAGGTGTAGGAGAAAAAGGCAAAAAACAGATAAATAGCCAGAGCCACCAGCAGGATGCCAAATAATTTGGGAATCCTCTTGTCTTGCAGAGCCACCGGCAGTTTTTCCTCCTTTTTTCGTTTTTTTGTCGCCATGAACTATGAACTGTCAAACAGCAAAGGTACACAAAACTACAGAAATCATGAAGGTATCGGCGGAAATCAGTTTTTATCCCCTGCAAGAGGAATACGAGACGCCTATTTTAGAGCTTATCGCCCGCTTTAAAACCTATGAAGGCCTGCTCGTGCGCACAAACAGCATGAGCACACAGCTCTTTGGAGAGTGGGAGCTTGTGATGGGCGCTTTGCAGCAGGAGTTAGGCGCTTCTTTTGCTCAAAAGCCCGACAGTGTGGCGGTGATCAAGTTGGTGGGTTTGGATTTGAGGTAGAGAGTTGTTGTAAGGCCTTTTTCAGCATGTCTAAAAATATCTCCACTTCCCTGAGGTGGGTGCGGAAGCTCAGCACGGCGAAGCGCAGCCAAAAGTTTCCGTTGAGCATGGTGGAGGAGACGAAGATGCGGCCGTCCTGGTGCAGCAGTGCCAGGAGCCGGCGGTTGAAGTCGTTGATGTCGCCGGTGGCAGGGCGGTAGCGGTAGAGGGCTACGGAGAGTTGTGGTTGGGGGCCCGTTTCAAATCCCAGTTTGGCGACTTCGAGGTGGAAGTATTGCGCCAGCAGATATTTTTCGCGTATGGCGGCTTTGAATCGCTGCAGGCCGTTGAGTTGCAGGCTCATCCAGAGGCGCAGTCCGCGGAAGTGCTTGGTGAGCTCGGGCGAGAGCTCGGCGGGGTCCCATAGAGAGAGGTCGGGTTTTACGGCATCTTGCATGTAGTTGGCCTTGTAGCGATGGGCGCGATGCAGGGCTTCTGTGTCTTTGATGAGCACGGCGCCAAGTCCATAAGCGAGGAAGAGCCCTTTGTGCGGGTCTATGGTGATGCTGTCGGCGCGTTCTATGCCCAGGAAGCGGTCTTTGAGCTCATCCACGAGGATGAAGAAGCCTCCGTAGGCGGCGTCTATGTGGTACCACATTTGGTGTTCTTCGGCCAGATCGGCCAGTTCGTTGAGGGGGTCTATGGCGCCGGTATCGGTGGTGCCTGCGGCGGCTATAAGCATAAAGGGCCGCAGGTTTTCCGAGCGGTCTTTTTCGATTTGCTTCCGCAAATGCGAGAGCGACATGCGGAAGTTTTCGTCCATGGGTATGTAACGCAAGACGGCTTCGCGCAAGCCGGCGATGTGGATGGCTTTTTGCACGGAGTGGTGGGCCTGCTCAGTCAGATAGATGACGGCACGGGGAATGTCGCGACAACTTAATCCGAGGGCTTCGCGGGCGGTAGTAACGGCGATGAGGTTGGCGATGGAACCTCCGGAAGTGAGGTTGCCGAGGGCGGTTTCGGGGTAGCCGACGAGCCGGCACATCCAGCGCAGCAGGCTGTTTTCCAGGCGCACGGCTCCGGGGCCGGCAAAAGAGATGCCGGCATAGCTGTTGGTGATGGCGGCGAGGTAATCACCTATGGCGGTGGTGTAAATGCCTCCTCCGGGGATGTAGCCGAGATGCCCGCCGGAAGCGGGATTCAGGCCGGAGGAGAGCAATTGCTCTTTGAGGAAGGCCAGAGCCTCTTCCATAGGGCGCCCGTCATTCGGCAGGGGAAGGTCACGAAACCCCGCTTTGGGAGGAGCAGCCCGGTAGGCAGGTTCGTAAGGCAGTCGGTCTATGAAATTCGCTGCAAAATTTGCCGAAAGGCGCATCCACTCCTCGCGTTGTGCGGGTGAAGGCTCTAATTGGCGGGAGATCTTCTCTGTTTGTTGGATTTCGCTTTTGATGTTTTGCATGCTGTAAGTATGTGGCTGCGGTCGTTGCAGTAACTGTTTCGGAAAAGGGAACAAAAAATATTTGAGAATGTTAGAAAAAAGGCCTATTTTTGCTGCATCCACAGCGTAAAAGGGGAAAGTAGCCAAGTTAAAACGCAACGTTATTGCCTGTTTTCCCGTATTTTTAAGTGGTAAACCCCAAAAATCTTCGCTTATGCGCCATTTGATGTACCTTTTTTTGCTCTTTTTTTCTGTCCAATTGGTTGCCCAGCCCTGCAGCATTGTAGATGTAGTGCTCACTACCCAGGGCCAGGTGGACAGTTTTCGGATCAATTATCCATTGCCCTGTACGCAACTTGCCAAGAGTCTGATCATTTCCGGTGAGGATATCACCAATCTCGACAGTTTAATTGGCATTGATTTTATCGGCAAAGACCTGATTGTTGCGGGTTGCCCCATGCTCACTTCCCTGCGGGGATTGGACAGCCTGGTTGTAGTGGGGCGCCATGTCAAGATTTTAGATAATTTGACGCTTTTTGATGTGAATGGCCTGGATGCGCTGCAGTCCATCATCGGGCAGCTGTGGATTATGAACAACCCCAGCTTGCAGAACTTAGACGGACTGGGCCAGTTGGTGGGCGTAACCGGCAATTTCCGTCTGGAAGACAATGCGGCTTTGGCCGACCTGACCGGCCTGAGTTCTTTAGGCGCCATAGGAGGGAATTTTACAGTCAAAAACAACGATTCTCTGACGAATTTTTACAAGCTGCGCAAGTTGGGCTCCATAGGAGGCAATCTTGTCATACAGAATAACCCTGCCTTGGTGCAAGTTTCGGACTTGTCGCATCTGACTTCTATAGGCGGGCATCTCATTATGATCAACAATGCTTCTTTGCAAAGCGTCATGGGCTTTATTCATCTGACGAGCATCAATGGCTATTTGTATGTCCGGAACAATCCGGTTTTGCCCACTTTGCTGGGCTTGGACAACATTGACCCGACCAGCATCATATACCTTATACTAAAGGATAATGCTGTGCTTACGCTTTGCTCTGTAACCAGCGTTTGTGAATATCTCAGCATGGGGCTTGGTCCTTTCCTCATCAATGGCAATCCCAGCGATTGTGCGAATGATGTGGAAATCACAACGCTCTGCCTGGTCTTGCCGGTAGAAATGGTTTCTTTTGATGCAAAGCGCGTTGATGAGGGTGTTTTGTTGAATTGGGAGACGGCCTCTGAAAATGAAAACAAGGGTTTTTTCGTTCAGCGCAGTCTCGATTTGCAAAACTGGGAAACGCTGGGCTTTGTACCTTCTGCCTCCACTTTTGGCAATGGCGCGAAGTACGACTTTTTGGACAGCGAGCCGCTCTCAGGTACGGTTTTCTATCGCTTGGAGCAAACGGATATGTCGGGCAGGTCTAATTATTCCGAAGTTGTGGCGGTAACGCTGGGAGATGCTTTGCAGCAATTCTCTTTTTATCCCAACCCGACGAAGGGCATGATCTGGATAGATGGCATCTCCGAAGAGGGCAGCGGGTCGGAAGCCGTTTACCGCCTTTACGACCATACGGGCCGTCTGGTACAAAGCGCTGTTTTGTCATCTTCTGACGCCATAGATTTGACGGCTCTGCCACAAGGGCTGTATTGGGTGGAGTTGCAAACAGGAGGAGAGAGGACGACATTCAAGATCGTCAAGGAGTAAAATGTGAATATCACTTTCGCTTCTTAAAGCGAAGCGTTTGATTTTTGAGAAAAAGGGGTGGACCTTGCGTTCACCCTTTTTTGCTTATGTAGGGCTTCCTTAAAAGTCTCCCTTAATATTTGTGAGTGGAAAAATTCTCGCAAGGCGTTGCCCTGAGCGGAACGAAGTGGAGTCGAAGGGCGTTGTCCTGAGCGAAACGAAGTGGAGTCGAAGGGCGTTGTCCTGAGCGAAACGAAGTGGAGTCGAAGGGCGTTGTCCTGAGCG
>WGBN01000255.1 GCA_015494245.1 Saprospiraceae bacterium
GGAAGATGCCCTGCGGCTGTTGCTGGACGGCAGCGGGCTGGGTTTTGAAGTGCAGGGAGGGCTGGTGGTTATTCTGGTCGAAGAATCCGAAGAGGAGTTTGTGTTGCACGGTTATGTGCGGGATGCCGATACGGGAGAGCCTTTGGCCGGAGCTTATGTTTATGATGCTGAGCTGAAGCGCCTGACGGTGAGCAATGCCTATGGCTTTTACAGTTTGCGTTTGCCGAAAGGCAGAAGAAAAATCAATGCCTCATATTTGGGGTACCGGCCTTTCACGAAGTATTTGTCGTTGTCGGGGAATATGGAGTTGGAAATTGCCATGCCGGCCTCCTTGCTGCTGGCGCCGGTGATCGTTCCTGCTACGGATTTGTCGCGCATGCTTTTGCGGAACCCACCTGAGGGAGAACACTTAAACAGGGGGGATTTGGACGCTTTGCCCACTTTGGGTGGTGAGCGGGATTTGTTTCGTCGGATTTTCCTTCAGCCCGGGGTGCAGACGGGTGCCGATGGTTTTGGAGGCATGTCTGTACACGGGGGAGGCGTGGACCAGAATCTGGTTTTGTTGGATGGGGTGCCGGTCTATAACCCTTCACACATGGTGGGTTTGTTTTCGGTCTTTGACGACAGGGTGGTGCGCAGTGCCCGCTTTTGGAGTCATGTTTTTCCGGCGCGCTATGGCGAGCGGGCCTCTTCGGTTTTGGACGTGCGCACGCGTGAGGGGAATGTCCGGGAGAACCATCTGGATGCTTATTTGGGGCTGACTTCTGCGGGTTTGTTGTTTGAAGGGCCGCTTGTAAAGGAGCGGAGTTCGTTTTTTTTGTCTTTCAGGCGTTCGTTGTTGGATTTGTATGAGCCTTTGTACAGGAGGTATGCCGATGTAGGGGACGGGCTTGCACACAGTAAGGGGCGTTATTATTTTTACGACTTTACGGCCAAGTTGAACAGTCGTTTGGGGAAGAAGAGCAGGTTCTTTTTGAGCTATTATCACGGGATTGACTATTTCAGAAATGAGTCTTTTTTAGACAAGACCGAGGGAGATACTGCGAGCAGTGAGTATTTGAGGGATTTGGCCGTTTGGGGCAACCGGATAGCGGTTTTGCGTTTTAACCGCGAGATGAGCGAGCGTTTGTTTATCAACGTAACGGCCACGTACAGCAGGTTTCTCTTTGATGCGGAGAATCAGTTCAGTTTTGAGCGTTATGTGGGGGCTATGCAGGATCGGAATGTGGATTTGCTCGGGGGGTATTCTTCGAACAACCGCGATTGGTCGGTCAAGATAGATGCCGATTTGGCGCTTTCGCCCGGGCATTATCTGCGTTATGGGAGTTCGGTGATTTGGCATCGCTTTCAGCCGGCAGTGGTGTTTTTGGACCAGGTGGTGAGCGTGGATACTACCGATATTGTGATTAAGGATCTGCTGCCTAAGACGCCTCAATTGTCGAGAGAGGTGGCTTTTTACCTTGAGGACGAGTTTAATTTGGGTGCTCATTGGCGTGGGAACATTGGTTTGAGGCACAACATTTTGTTGCTGAAGAACTACACCTATTTTGCTTTGCAGCCCCGGATTTCGCTTTCCTGGCATGCATCTGTGGGCCGGTGGGAGCATGTGTTGTATGGAGAGGCGGGGCGTTTTTTTCAGCCTCTGCATTTGTTGAGCAGTTCGGGCATTGGTCTGCCGAGGGACATTTGGGTTTCTTCTACGCGCAGGATTGCTCCGGTGGACAGTTGGAGCGGGCATCTGGGATGGAAGGGCCGTTGGCGGGAGCAGTGGTATTTAAGTCTTGGGGGGTATTACAAGTTTATGACCAATTTGCTGGTCTTCAACCAGGGGGCTTCTACGGACATAGATGCCGAAAACTGGCAGAATCACGTATTGAAGGGCCGTGGTTGGTCCTATGGTTTGGAGGCATCAGCCTTTTGGCGGAGCGAGTCCTGGACCCTGAGGGCGGTGTACAGTCTTTCCAAAACGATGCGGCAGTTTGAGGATGTCAATGGTGGTGAGCCTTACCCTTATCGCTATGACCGCAGGCACAATTTGAATGTTCAGGCCGTTTACAAAAAAGGCAAGCATTGGACGTGGTCTGCGCAGTGGGTTTGGCGCTCGGGCATGGCGGTTACGCTGCCTCATCAGTTTTACGAGTTCAATCAATTGAATCTTCTGTACTCCAATTTTCCGCCTCAGTTTCCCTTTGTGGTGGAGGTGCCGTTTGGGGAAAAGCAGAACAGCTTCCGCATGCCGGCTTATCACAGAATGGATGTAGGCGGTATTTATGAGTTAGAAAGCGGTCGAAAATTGCGCTCTGTGGCGTTTGGGGTGTACAATGTATATGTCCGAAAGAACCCACTTTACTATTTTATTCGAAAAAAAACGGGTGGTGGAGAGCTTTTTGAGACCCGTTATTATCGCTTTGTGCTGCTTCCTGTGATGCCTTATGTCAAGATGCAGTGGTCGTTTTAGTCATTTTTAGATGTTGCACTTCGGGCTGTTTTTGCTTTGAAATGCTTCCCGGTTTTTTATCTTTTACAT
>WGBN01000256.1 GCA_015494245.1 Saprospiraceae bacterium
CATTAAACCAACACCTCGATTCCACCAGTTTCACCGATTTAACCGATTCCACCAGTTTCACCGATTCAACCGATTCCACCAACAGACAACCGACAACAGACAACACCCCCCTCACCCCCTCTCCAACCAATACTTAAAATCCCTGACCCGCTCTCTGCTCACGATGGCCTCGCTCAGCACAGGCGGCTTCAGGCTTATTTTCAAACGGCTGTTGAACCAGCGGTGTATGCGGTCTATGGCCTCTGCTCTCAGTAAGACTTTTCGGTTGATTCTGAAAAATTCGGCAGGGCTGAGTTCGGCTTCGAGGGCGTCCAGGCTGCTTTCGATGAGATGGCGCTCGCCCTTGTGCAGCACGAGGAAGATGTAGCCGTCCTCCGAAAAGAAATAGGCGACCTCGCGCACATCCACGTATTTCAGCTCTTCGCCCCGACGAATGACGAAGCGCCTGCGGGCAGGTGGTTGCCGCAATTGCTGCAACAAATCAGCCAGCAGGCGGGCATCAAGAGGCGGGCTTGACAGGCGCTCCAGCTTTTTGACTACCCGTTGCAAGTCGGATTTTTCCACCGGCTTGAGCAAATAATCCAGCCCGTTTACTTCAAAAGCCCGGATGGCATAATCGTCATAAGCCGTGGCAAAAATCACCGGACAACTCACCTCCACCTGCTCAAAAAGCTCAAAAACCTCGCCATCGCCCAGGTGAATGTCCAGAAAAAGAACATCCGGCTGCCCTTCCTCCTGCAGCGCTTTGACCGTCTGGCGAACGGTATCCAGACCCGTTCTGATCCTGGCTCCGGGCAAGACCTCCAACAGCATGCGCTTTAAACGCCCGGCAGCAGACACTTCATCTTCGACTATCCAAATTTCCATAAGCTTTGCTTTTAACCCGTCCCTTTCTGCTCTAACTGATTTGCACAACTATGCAAGGGAGGCAACAGACAAGAGCGGCAGGGCTACAGAAAAATCCTTCTCCCCTCGCTCTATCCTGACTTCCCTGCCCGAAAGCAAACGATAACGCCTTTTGATGTTCTCCAAGCCCTTGCCGTTTTTGCGCACCTGCTTGCGCTCCTTCAAATTGTTGGAAACCAACAGATAATCATCCACCACCTTTATCCGTATAAAAAGAGGATGCTCGCGAGAAACCTCATTGTGCTTTACAGCATTTTCACACAACATCTGCAAAGACAAAGGCGGCAGGCATTTATCCATATAAGCATCGGGTACTTCAAAAGAAATATTGATCTTTCCCTCACCAAAACGGGTCTCCCACAAATGGACAAAGGCCTGCACCAAACGCCACTCCTCCCTCAAGGGAATGAGCGATTTCTGCCCTGCGACATTCAGCAAAAAGCGATACACGAAAGCCAGCTGCTGCGTAAATTCCACAGCCCGCTCCCCGTCTTGCGGGATGAGCGCCACCAAAGTATTCAGGGAGTTAAACAAAAAATGGGGCTTCAACTGGTTGTTTAATGACAAAAACAAAGCCTCGGCCCGTTCTTTTTTCAGCCGTTCGTTTTCTAACAAACTGTTTCGCCACATCACAAAGCCGTATATTGCCTCATAAACGGCCGAAATCATCACCGTCAAAATAAGCGTGGCCAAAATCTGCACCTTCATAGGTGGCGCAGGGACATCAAAGCGCACCAAAGGAAGTACGACGCGATCTACAAACAATAAAAAGACAATTGAAAAGGGAATGATGATGGCAACCTGATAAATCAAGCGCTTGAAGTAATCGCTCAAATCCGGAAAATGCTTCCGGAAGTAAATGACGACCCCTCTGTCAAAGTGCCAAAAAACACCCACAGCAATTATGGTCACCAAGGCTGTGCGCCCATAAGCTTCTGCATCGCTCCAGGGGTCGAAGCCAAAAAAGACCATCGGCATCAGCCCGCCCAAAAGCGGGATGCCGATGACTCTCAACCAAAAATCATCGCAATACAGATGCTCACAGGTCTTTCGCCGAAACCATTTCATCTATACGCCTTTTCGTCCGAGAAGCGCTGCTTTTTGAAGCCAGTGTTTAATCTTTTGCTCCGAAGCTTTGCGCACCACAGCAAAAGTAGTGATTTTTACGGGCTTAATCCCGCAAAAGTGCAAAACAGCCCGCTTCATCGCCTTGTGCCCGGGAGCCCCAATGACAAACTTGTACCACCAGACAGGGCTGTCCATGGTAACCAGCAAACGAGCCGATTTTCCCTTGAGCAGGCGCTCCGGCAAGCCACCATCTCTGTACTTAAAGGCAAATCCCGGCAAAAGCGTGCGGTCTATAAAGCCCTTCGTCAAAGCCGGCATGCTGCCCCACCAGTTGGGATAAGCCCACACCAGATGCGTGGCCCGCGCAATTTTCTCCTGCATCATCTGCAAATCCTCTTCTAACTCAACCTCTCTCAGGTCTTTGTAGCCTTTCGGCAAATTCCAGGAAAAGTCCAAATCAATGAGATGTACCAAATCGGCTTCGTGCTCTTCCCGAGCCGCAGCATAATAAGCCGAAGCCAAAGCGCTGACGAGACTGTCCTTGTTGGGATGTCCCTGGAGGATTAGAATGCGTTTCATTTTTTTTTAGTTTAGTGTTTACAGTGGACAGTTTACAGTTTTTTTGTTTAGCGTTGAGCGTTGAGCGTTTAGTGTTTAGTATTTTAAAGCCAATTTCACCGATTCCACCGATTTCACCGATTCCACCGATTTCACCGATTCCACCATCCGGAAAAACCGCGGACATCGTAACCTGTAGCGCGCTAACCGACACGCATCGAGGCATTTGCCGAAAGGC
>WGBN01000257.1 GCA_015494245.1 Saprospiraceae bacterium
CCCATTATGAAAAAAAAACCTTAGTTTTGGAGCAAACTATGATCATCGAAGGACAACGCTAAAACACTAAAACACTAAACGCTAAACACTAAACACCCCAATGAAACGATTCCTCCCCGCCCTTCTCGGGCTCGCTTTCAGTCTCAACGCCCTGTATGCTCAGCAAGACAATTGTGATCTAACCATAGCGCTCGTCCAGACTGTGGACGAGTCTTGTCTCGGAGAACAAGACGGCTTCATTCAGATTGCCATCCAAAACGGAACGCCCCCCTACTCCATCCTTTGGAGCAATGGAGACACTACCACGACCATCAACAACCTCGGCGCCGGCACCTATACCGTTACGGTAACGGACAGCCAGGGGTGTACACAATCAGACATACATCACTTCAGTGGAATAAGCGGGATTGATAATACACCTATTCCGGACGGCACAGGGGAAGCCATCGTCATCCCTTTTGTCATTGACAGCTTCCCTGCCGGTGCCATAGTATCGGACAGCATGCCCTTCGACAATTTTTGCGTCATCATGGAACACTCCTGGATGCGGGACCTGGAAATCAGCCTGAGTTGCCCCAATGGCAGTACGATCACGCTGCACCAATTTGCAGGGCAGATGGGAAACGAAGTCTTCCTCGGCATTCCCTACGAGGCCGATGAGGGCTTGCCCGAGCCCATTCCCGGCATAGGCTATACGTACTGCTGGAAGGAAAATGCAGCCAACGGCACTTGGATTGAATACGCCAATCTCAACAACCCCGGCACCCTCCCTCCGGGTGAGTATGCGCCCTACGAATCCTTCACCAATTTCTACGGCTGCCCTTTCAATGGCGAATGGACACTCACCATTCAGGACCTCTGGAGCATTGACAATGGCTATCTCTTTGGAGCCGGAGTAGCCAGCCTGAGCGATTCTGTCTTTCAGGAAGTTACACTGGGAACCAACTACCCCCCCTGCACAGAGCCTTGTCCGCCCCTGGCTCTGAACCAACTCCTGTGCCGCCCCTGGGTGGACTCCCGCATCAATCTTTACAGCGACAGCGCAGATTGCGGACAAGACCCCTTCTACCTCATACAATATGCCTGGGGCAACAACGCATTTTACGGCTTCGCGCACTACGGCATAGACTCCGGAGGAGAAGACTTCTTCAACTGCGAAGGGAATTACATAGGCAGTTGCTTCAACACCATTGCAGGCCTCATCTGCGACAGCATCGTGGATTCCCTTCAGCTCATAGACACCCTTTGGCAGTGTGGCGACCCCCGGCCTTTTGCCGAAATCGCCTTTGAAGCAGACATAGACTCCTGCGGAACCGACATGCACCAACTCACCGCCCTGGTCTCCGGTCCGGGCATCGGTGCCCTCGAACTGCACTGGAATACCGACTCTACCGATGCAACCATACCCGTATCCCTCGACAGCACCTACAGCCTTACGGTAACCAATTTCTTCGGCTGTGAAAGCACGGATTCCTTCACGGTAGAAGCCGATCTGGCTCCGCCCTTAGAAGGCTCGCTTATCACCACACCCGGAACAGACACCAGCTCCGGCTGTATGATTGCCCTGCTCATCTCCGGCGGCTACCCGCCCTACACTTATGCCTGGGAAGGCATCAACAGCAACGGCCAGGCCGAACCCGGGCCCTTCAGCATAACAGTTACGGACGTCCCGGGATGTACCCTCTCCTTCAGCGATACCTGTACGATATTAGTAACCGGCTCACAACAGCCCGAACAACTCCCCCTGCAATTCCTGCTCTACCCCAATCCGGCCGGAGAAGAGCTCTTCGTACAACTGGAATTCCCCGACCCACACAAAGGCCAACTGCTGCTCTCCGACTTCCAGGGGCGAGTCCTCTGGCAACAGGAATTCAACGGCCAAACCGTCAGCACGCGTCTGTCGCTATCGCATTTGCCGAAAGGGTCCCTTGAGCATTTGTCGAAAGGGGTCCTTGAGCATTTGCCGAAAGGCATCTATCTGATCTCCTGGATAGACTCCAACGGCACCATCGTAAGCAGAGCTTTTGTGAAGGAGTGAGATTACATGCCATTGTTATCCACAATGTGGAGAAAATGGAGCCCGATACAAGTTGTTGAGTGTCAATAGGTTGTAAAGTTATCCACAAAATGTGGATAACTTCCGGGTGCCAGGCTCCAAATCTATCCTGTTTTTGCCGTATCTTGGTGCCCGCAATCGGGAGAACATGCTGTGAGAAAGCTACCGGATTTAACTCATTACGGAAAGTCTCCCAACATACGAAAGAATCATTTGTCAGGCAACGGCTTTGGCCGGCTTTGCCCGGGGCCGTTTTTGGCCTTATTGCTGACTCTAAAATGCAACACCATGCCCAAAGACAACCAACGAGAACCACTGTTGTACGAAAACCCGAATCGCTTTGTGCTCTTTCCCATTGAGCACGACGACATCTGGCAGTTTTACAAAAAGGCCGAGGCCAGCATCTGGCATGCCAACGAAATTGACCTGGCACAGGACCTGACCGATTGGAATGAAAAGCTCAACGACAACGAGCGCTATTTCATCAAGCACGTGCTGGCCTTCTTTGCCGCCAGCGATGGCATCGTCAATGAAAACCTGGCCGAAAATTTCGTGCGCGAAGTGCAGTACACCGAAGCCCGCTTTTTTTACGGCTTTCAAATCGCCATCGAAAACATCCACTCGGAAACGTACAGCCTGTTGATAGACACCTACATCAAAGACCCCAAAGAAAAGGACTACCTCTTTCATGCCATTCAGCACATGGACCTGGTGCGCAAAAAAGCCGACTGGGCGTTGCGTTGGATCGAAAAGGGCAGCTTCCAGGAGCGCCTGATCGCCTTTGCCGCCGTAGAAGGCATCTTCTTCTCCGGCTCCTTCTGCTCCATCTTCTGGCTGAAGCATCGCGGACTGATGCCCGGGCTGTCCTTCTCCAACGAACTCATCTCGCGCGACGAGGGCCTGCACTGCGACTTCGCCTGCCTGCTCTACAACGACCACGTCGTCAACAAACTGCCCGAAGAGACCGTGCAGGAGATCATCCGCAGCGCCGTAACCTTAGAAAAGGAATTCGTCTCCGAAGCCCTGCCCGTCAACCTCATCGGCATGAATGCCAACCTGATGTGCCAGTACATAGAGTTCGTCGCAGACCGCCTGCTCATGGCGCTCAACACCCCGCCCATCTACAAGGCCACCAACCCCTTCCCCTGGATGGAGCTCATCAGCGTGCAGGGCAAGACCAACTTCTTTGAAAAACGCGTGGGCGACTACCAGAAAAGCGGCGTGCTCAACAGCTCCTCCGAAGAGAAGAGCTTTTCCTTAGATGAAGAGTTCTGAGCAGCGCCCACATTCCCGACACCAACCGTAAAAACTCAAACAAACCACTATGCAAGTCATCAAAAGAAGCGGAAAACGCGAAGACGTCAGTTTTGATAAAATCACTGCCCGTATCAAAAAACTTTGCTATGGCCTCAACCCCAAATTCGTAGAGCCCATAGAAGTTTCCAAGATGGTCGTACAGGGCTTGTATGACGGCGTAACCACTACCCAATTAGACAATCTCGCTGCCGAAATCGCCGCCAGCCTCACCAGCCGCCATCCCGACTACGCCATCCTCGCTGCCCGCATAGCGGTCTCCAACCTGCACAAAAACACGGATAAGTCTTTCTCGCGCACCATGCGCAAACTGTACGAATACATAGACCCCAAAACCGGAGAAAAAGCAGGCCTGATC
>WGBN01000258.1 GCA_015494245.1 Saprospiraceae bacterium
GAAGAAAGCGAGGCCATTTTTACAGCCTTGCAACGGATTGCTACACAAAAGAAAATCCATGAGAATCTACGCGCTCTCTACCCTCTTGCTGCTATTCGCCCTGGCCTGGCCTGCGGACAAGCCCTCCAGGGGAGAAATCCAACAGCAGCCCCCGGTCTATCTGCAAAACGCCTCTTTTGAAGACCAACCCCAGGACGCCACCGTACCCACCGACTGGCACCCCTGCAACCCTGGCACGACGCCCGACATCCTGCCCGGCTTCTGGGGTGTAGATACCGAGCCCTCCGATGGCGAAACCTATGTCGGCCTCATCACCCGCGAAGACGGCAGCCACGAATCCATCGGGCAACGCCTCTCAGCCCCCCTTAAGCAAAAAGAATGTTACCAAATAGTGCTCGACCTGGCCCACTCCTATACCTACGCCGGCTACAACAAAGCCATCAAACTGCGCGTATGGGGCGGCCAAAGCCTCTGCGACAAAGCCGAACTGCTCTTCCAAACGGAATTCATCGAAAACGAAGATTGGGAAACCTTTAAATTCAAATTCGCTCCGCAAAAAGGCGATGTCAAATACCTCATCTTCGAGGCCTTCTACCGCGAAGACAACGCCACCCGCCGCGGGAATATCCTGATAGACAACATACAGCCCATCAAAGTCTGCCCAAGAGCATAAGGGAGAGGGTGTTTGTCCCTGAGGGACAAACGTTAGCCTCTGCCCCAAAGCATAAGGGGCAGCCTTGAGTTGGTGCCTCAGGGACAAACCCTTGCCTGTTAAAAAAACATAAGGTAGCGGCAGCATTGAGGCCATGCCTCGGTGCTGCCGTTACCTTTCTCTCCTCTTTGCGTCTCAAAGGCACAAAACCGGTGAAAACAGAGAATTGGGTGTTCTCATAGTGTGTGGGCTGTCCCGTCGTCGAAAGATGCGGGGCAGTTTTTTTTATGAGAATTTGGAATTCATTTTTTTTCGTTTCTTTGCCGCTACAAAGTTGATCAGGTAGCACCCATTCGATAAATAGTTCATTGCCCATGCTGAGTAGAAGAAATGTCCGGATTAAAGTGATGCACATTCTTTATGCCCTGAGGATGAATCCGGACATGAACGAAGGTTTTGCTCTGAAAAGATACGAGAACAGCATCGAAAAATCTTTCGAATTACTGATTTTCACCATGTGGCAATGGTTGAGAATCGCCTCTTATGCCGAGCAGGATTATGCCTTTCGGCAAAATAAATTCCGCCCTACGCCCGATGACCTGGCCTTTCGCCCCATCCTGTGGCAGAATGAAAGCGTACAGTCGCTGAGCAACAATCAGCCTTTCCTGGAGTACGTCAAAAAGTACAAAATCCCTGCCCGCTCAGATGCCGACAGCAACAAGCAGCTCTATAAGGCTTTCGCCAAAACGGAGGAATACCGCCAATACCTCAAAGGAGAAATCCCCACGCTCGACATCCTCCTGCAGCTCTTCAAGTTTATGCTGAAACACGACATCTTTCTCGACATACTCGAAGAGCAATACCCCACCTGGGAAGACGACCGCTCCCTGCTCATAGGCGCAGGCAAAAAGATCATCAAAGCCCTGCCCTTAGAACCGGAAGACCCCTTCGTCGCCAACTTATACCCCTCTGAAGAGGCCGTGAGAGAATTTGGCGAAAGCCTGCTCAAAAAAACGACCGAAAGTGAAGAAGACCTGCAAGCCCACATCTACCCCCTGCTCGAAAACTGGGACCCCAAGCGCGTCGCGGCCATTGATATGATTCTGCTCAAGATGGGCACCTGCGAATTTCTGCACTTTGAGACCATCCCGCCCAAAGTCAGCCTCAACGAATACGTGGACATGGCCAAGACCTATAGCACCGACAAGAGCAAGGAATTCGTCAACGGCATTTTAGACCGCCTGATGAAGAAGCTGAAAGAAGAGGGCAAAATGTCCAAAACAGGACGGGGGCTGTTAGAATAAAATTTTGCCAAAAAAACTTTTTTACCTACCTTTACCCGTGGGTTTATTCTTATTTGTTCACAAATCCAACGGGATATGAAAAAAGTATTACTCTTAGTCTGGGTTATTCTGGCTGTACATCTCAGCACAACAGATGCCCAAACAGTACGAAAAGCCGACATGTTTGCGGCGAAGTATTCGTTCTCCAACTATGCTTACCCCTACACGGGGCTGCCGTTCAACCTCAACGACTACAACAAGGGCGTTGAGCTGACTTACCTGCGTAGCCTGGGGCAGTTTGTCAACATAGCCGTGCCTTTCAAAATGTCGAAAGCGAGTCTGCCGACAACGCCCAAATCCTTTTCGCCCGGGCACCTCGTCAACTCGCTTGACGGGCTGCTTCAACTGAAGTATGCCAGCGAGGAAAGCCCCTTTTCGCCCTATGCCTTCGGAGGCTTGGGCTATGCCTTTGAAGACCTGAATCTGGGCCAGGGCACCCTCCACTTTCCGGTGGGCATGGGTTTGAACTACCGCCTGTCCCAGCACGTCTTCCTCAACGCTCAAACGGAGTACCGCTTCACCCCCAAAGGCAGCCTGCGCCGCAACCTGCAACACGGCATCGGCCTGCTCTTCATCCTCAACGAAGCGACGCCTCCGCCTCCACCCGACCTCGATGGCGACGGCATCATTGACAGCGAAGACAAGTGCCCCATTGAGCCGGGCCCGGCCATGACACAAGGCTGCCCCGATACCGATGGCGACGGCATTGCCGACTCCGAAGACCTCTGCCCCGAAGTCTCCGGCCCGCCCGAATTCATGGGCTGCCCCGATAGCGATGGCGACGGCGTTGTGGACGTACACGACAAGTGCCCCAATGAAGCCGGCCCCGAAAGCAACGAAGGTTGCCCGCTGCCCGACAGCGACGGCGATGGCGTCATTGACGCAGAAGATGCCTGCCCCAACACGCCGGGCATGGCCAAATTCAAAGGCTGCCCCGACAGCGATGGCGACGGCATCCAGGACAAAGACGATGCCTGCCCCAACAAAGCAGGTATTGCTCAATTCAACGGCTGCCCCGATACCGACGGCGACGGCATCCAGGACAAAGAGGACAAGTGCCCCACCACGGCCGGCCCGGCCTCCAACCACGGCTGCCCCGAAATCGCCAAAGAGGATAAGGAAACCCTCGAATTCGCCATCCAGGCCGTAGAGTTTGAAACGGCTTCCGCCAAATTGAAGAGCGAATCTCTGCCCATCCTCGATAAAATCGCCGACATCATGAAGCGCTATCCGGACTACTACCTCCGCATAGGTGGACATACCGATAGCATAGGCTCCGCCGAATCCAACCAGAAACTCTCAGAAGCCAGAGCTAAATCCTGCTTCGACTATCTGGTCTCCCAGGGCATCTCCGCCAACCGCATGAGCTATCAGGGCTTCGGCGAAACACAACCCATCGCCGACAACAAGTACAAAGAAGGACGAGCTAAAAATCGCCGCGTAGAGTTCGAACTCTACCTGCCGGGTGAATGATGCTCGCGAGAAGAGCTGCGCTTTGCGCAGCTCTTCTTTGAATTCTAAAAAAACCGCCGGCCTCAAGCCGGCGGCTTTTTTTTACCTTTGCCCCATGAAGGAAAAAGTGCTCATCCTCGATTTTGGCTCCCAATACACCCAATTGATTGCCCGCAGAGTGCGGGAACTGAACGTTTACTGTGAAATTCAGCCCTACAACAAACCCATCACAGAGGAAGACGGACTGAAAGCCCTCATCCTCTCGGGCAGCCCCTTCTCCGTCAAAGACGACAATGCCCTGCGCATACCTCTGCAGGAGTTGGCCGGCAAATACCCCATCCTCGCCATCTGCTACGGCGCCCAGCTCGTAGCCGATGAACTGGGAGGCGAGGTCGCCCGCTCCCATAAAAGAGAATACGGCAAAGCACACCTCATCAACATGCAGCATGAAGACCCCATCTTTCGCGGCATACCCGAAGACTCACAGGTGTGGATGTCTCATGCCGACCACATCCTCCATTTGCCGAAAGGCTACCAAATCATCGCCGGCACGGAAAACATCGAAGTCGCCGCCTTCCGCTCAGGAGCACACGAACTCCCCCACCCCATCTACGGCTTTCAGTTTCATCCCGAAGTAACCCATTCCGAGCACGGCAGGCAGTTGTTGGAAAACTTCCTGTTTCAAATCGCCGGCTGCCGGGGCGAGTGGACCCCCGCGACCTTCGTGGAAGAAACGGTGGAGCAAATCAAACGCCAGGCAGGCAATGAAGGCGTCTTGTTGGGCCTGTCGGGGGGCGTGGATTCCTCGGTGGCCGCTGCCCTGCTGCACCGGGCCATAGGAGACCGCCTGGTCTGCTTTTTCATTGATAACGGCCTGCTGCGCAAAGGCGAATACGAGGAAGTGCTCTACTCCTACCGCGACATGGGACTCAACATCGTGGGCGTAGATGCCAAAGCGGAGTTTTACGCCGCCCTCAAAGGCCTGAGTGATCCCGAGGCCAAACGCAAGGCCATCGGACGCACTTTCGTGGAGGTCTTCCAGCGCGAGGCGGCAAAATTGCACGACATCCAATGGCTGGCCCAGGGCACCATCTATCCCGATGTGATTGAGTCCGTATCCGTACACGGACCCTCTGTAACCATCAAGTCCCACCACAATGTAGGGGGGCTGCCCGACATCCTGCACCTCAAGCTCATCGAGCCTCTGCGCATGCTCTTCAAGGACGAAGTGCGCCGCGTAGGGCGTGCTCTGAGCCTGCCCGAAGACATCCTCGGGCGCCATCCTTTCCCCGGGCCGGGCCTGGCCATTCGCATACTGGGAGAAGTTACCCCCGAAAAAGTTGCCTTACTTCAAGAAGCAGATGCTATCTTTATCGGCGAATTGAGACGTGAAGGGCTGTACGAACAGGTCTGGCAAGCCGCCACCATCCTGTTACCCATACAGTCCGTAGGCGTTATGGGGGACGAACGCACCTATGAAAAAACCGTGGTGCTCAGAGCCGTCAACTCGCTCGATGGCATGACTGCCGAGTGGAGCCGGCTTCCCCACGACTTCCTCGCCCGCGTCTCAAATCGCATCATCAATCAAGTCAAAGGAATAAACCGCGTAGTTTATGACATCAGTACCAAACCTCCGGCAACCATCGAATGGGAATAAATGGCTCTTGCTGCTCATTTTGCTCATCCCTCTGGCCTTTTCCTGCGAGCTCTTTAAGCCCGCAACAAGTACTACCCACAAGCCTCCCAAAGACGATGACGACATAGGCGAGTTGCAAGGCCCCGTCAAAGTAGATCCCGAAACGGGTGAGTTCGAGCGCGTTACCACCATGACCGAGCCCATGGATACCATGCACTGGACCATCAATTCGCCGGATAAATTCCCGCCCATCACTTCCGAAACCACTGCCGAAAACAGCAATGCAGGCAGCACCCATGCGCTGAGCGGGGAAGTGCAGTACGCCACCATGCTGCTGCCCTTTATGACGCAGCAGTTTTCCTATGGCGATACCGAAATTCCCAAAGGCTCTAAACGCGCCCTGCAATACTATGCCGGCCTCAAACTGGCCCTGCAAGACCTGCAAAAGGACAGCGTAAAACTGGACCTGACCATACTCGACTCCAAATACTCGGAGCAGGAAGTTACCCACCTGCTTTCGTTCGAGCCCGCAGTACAACAGGCCCAAATGCTCATCGGCACCTACCGCTCGGCCAATGCCCGCCTGGTCGCAAAATATGCCAAAGAAAACAAAAAGCCCTTCATCAGCCCCTACAGCGGCAGCAGCAGCATCAGCGAAGACAACCCCTACTACATACAGGTCAACCCCACCTTGCGCACGCATTGCGATGCCATCACCAAATACGTGCTGCAGCGCTATGCGCCCGATCAGGTCATCCTCGTCGTCCCCAACAAACCCAAGGAGGTCGAGCGCCTCAAAATCTTTCAGGAATTGCGCCTGCAGTATTTGCCGAAAGGCGATACCACCCGCTTCAAAGAGCTCATCATCTCCGATGAAAGCCTGGACCTGAAAGAAACCGATCTGGTCAGCCAGCTCCTGGCTGATCGCCCCACCATCTTCATCGTGCCCTCCTGGTCCAACGAAACCTTCATCTACGCCTTTTTGCGAAAGCTCAAAGTAGCTGCACAGGGCTTTTCGGAAGTCATGGTCTTCGGCATGCCCCAGTGGATGCAGTACGAAAGGGCCGACTTCGAGCTGTACGAAAACCTAAACGTACACGTGAGCAGCAACTACTACATAGACCCTTACAATCCCGATATTCGCAATTTTAAACAGAGGTTTTTTGAAGAATTCGGTATGCTTCCGCAAATAGATGCCTACTACGGCTACTGCGTAACGCTCTACTTCCTTCGCCTTCAACAGAAATACGGCAAGGATTTCATCCAATACCTCAGCGACGAAGACTGGACCAACCTCTACACCACCTATCGCTTCAGGCCCGTCTTCGAGCAGCAAACTACCGGCACAGAAACGCCGGCCCGCATCCAACGCTACGAAAACAACTTTGTACACATCCTGCAATTCCGCGATTACTACTTCCAACCTGCCCAATAAACGACTCCGGTGAAGAGAGATATCTCTGACCTCTCTTCACCGGAAAAAGCACCTGCTTTGTTATGACACCTGAACGCATGGAAAAATTTCGTCGTGTGGCTGCCTTTCGGCAAATGGATTTAACGGTAGTATTGGAAAATGTACACGACCCCCACAACATCGGCGCCGTGCTGCGCTCCTGCGACTCGGTGGGCATACCCGAAATTTACGTGCTTTACACCGAAGAAAGACTCAGCGAAAAAAACATCATCGCCGGAAAGAGCGCCGCATCCGGTGCGCGCAAGTGGGTGGATATCCACTACTTCACTGAGCTGGATACCTGTGTGGAGGCCCTGCGCAAAAAGTACCGACGCCTCCTTTGCACCCACCTCGGAGAAAGCGCTGTTGACCTGTACGAACTCAACCTCACTCACTCTACGGCCCTGGTCTTCGGCAACGAACACGAGGGCGTAAGCAAAGAATTGTTGGCCCGATGCGATGGCAATTTCGTCATCCCCCAAGTCGGCATGGTACAAAGCCTCAACATCTCGGTGGCCTGTGCCGTTACACTTTACGAGGCCTTCAGGCAAAGGTGGCAAAGCGGGAAGTACAACGCCCAAAGAGAAAATCCGGAACTCTACAAAACATATCTTTCCAGACACGCAAAAAAAGCATAAAACGGCCCATGCTACTCGCCATACACATAGGATTTTTGCCCATCCGGATTTGGGACGTACTCGACATCCTCATTGTCGGGTACCTTTTGTATTGGGCTTACAAATTGCTGCGAGGCAGCACCGGCCTGACCATACTGGTGGGTGTAGGCGTACTCTTCCTCGTGGGGCAGATGGTCCACTCTTTGGATATGGCCATGCTCTCCAAGTTGTTTGATTTGTTTGCCAATTTCGTTGCTTTGGTGTTGATCATCATCTTCCAACCCGAAGTGAGGCGCTTTTTGCTCATGTTGGGCAACAACACCCTGCGGCAACGTTCGCATTTTTTGAGGAGGTTGCTCGACAAAGAATTCGCCAATACCGAAACCAGGCAGGCAGAGGTGCAGGAAATCAAAAATGCCCTCGTCAGCATGAGCCGCAAGAAATGGGGGGCGCTCATTGTGCTTTCGCAAAATGAAGAAATGTTGGGAATCGTCGGCACGGGCGTGCCCTTAGATGCTCAAATTTCGCAACAACTGTTAGAGAGCATTTTCAACAAAGAAAGCCCCTTGCACGACGGGGCCGTCATCATCAGTCACGACAAAATCATTGCTGCCGGCTGCACCCTGCCCGTTTCCGACAACCCCAACCTGCCCAAAGCGGTAGGCTTGCGCCATCGCGCTGCCGTAGGGATTACCGAGCGCATGGAGGTGGTGGCCTTCATCGTCTCTGAAGAAACCGGCTCCATCAGCTATGCCCACCGCGGCAAGCTGCAGCGACGCATTTCTGAAAGCACCTTAGAGGAATTGCTGATAAAATACCTGTAAAAGGCCCTACCCTCCAAAACCTATCCGCTGGCGTTGGATGTTCTGATCTTTCTGCTGGCGACCTACGGCCTGCACGTCCTCCAGTACAATGAGGTTGTGCGGCAATTTTTCGCGCTCTTCGGCAGCGAGTTGGGCGAGGCGCAGGTTTTGGCGTTTTACCAGTTCTTCCATTAGCTTCCGCACTTCGCGGGCGTTGCCGAAATAGCGGCTGCGGCTGCGGTATTCGCTGGCGAGCAATTCGCGCAGTTCCGCATCGGCCTCAGGCGTCATGATCATCTGGCGCTCGTCTAAGATGAGCAGGGCGATTTGGTACAATTGCTCAGGCGTATAGTCTCCAAATTTGAGGATTTTGTCAAAGCGCGAGCTCAGGCCCGGATTGGCCTTGAGAAAGGCATCCATGTTGTCGGGATAGCCCGCCACAAAGACGAAGAACTTGCCCCGGTAATCCTCCATCCGCTTGAGCAGCGTTTGAATGGCCTCCTGCCCAAAGTCGCCACCTGAAGCGCTGCGCTGAGTCAACGAATAAGCCTCGTCAATGAAGAGCACGCCGCCCATGGCCTCCTCCACTTTTTTGGCCGTCTTGGTCGCCGTCTGACCTACGTAATCGGCCACCAGCCCCTGGCGGTCGGTCTCTACCATGTGGCCACGCTCGATGATGCCCAGGGCCTTGTAAATCTTGGCCAGGATGCGCGCCACAGTGGTCTTACCCGTACCCGGATTGCCCACAAAGACCGTGTGCAGGAAGAAAGTGTTGAGCACATCCTGCCCCGTTTGCCGGTAGAAGCGCACGAGATGCACCAGCTCGTTGATCTGACTCTTGATGGTCTCCAGGCCAATCAGCCGGTTCAGCTCGGCCAAAGCCTGCTTCAACAACATCTCATCTACAGGAATGTCGGGCTGCTCGGAGCGCATTTCCAGATCAATGCCTTCGATGTCTTCGGGCATGATGAGTTTCAGAGCCTCTGCCGGCAGCTCTTCCGCATGGCCCTGTTTGATGAGGCGCAAGCCCATATTGATTTTGGCTTCTTCAAGCAATGTATTTACAAAACGGGCATTACCAAAAGTGCGGTCGCGTTTTCGATAGGCCTCTACAATCAGCTCGTGGAGGCGTTCGCGGGCGCCCTCGTGCAATTCGATTTCCATCAGGCCGCAGCTGTACTCGGCAATTTGCATCAGCTCCTGCGGCAGATAATCGGGAAAATTGAAGTAGTGCTTAAAACGCGATTTCAAACCCGGGTTGGATTCCAGGAAGGTTTTCATCTCCTTAGGATAGCCGGCAACGATGACGACCAGATCGCCCTTTCCATTCGACATTTCTTTTACCAGAATTTCGATGGCTTCGCGCCCAAAGTCTTTGTGGTCTTCCTTGGAGCGCGCCAGGGAGTAGGCCTCATCAATAAAAAGTACGCCGCCCCGGGCTTTTTCGATAGCTTCTTTCATCTTCGGGGCAGTCTGGCCGATGTACTCACCGATCAGATGGCTGCGATCTACTTCGTGCACATGCCCTTTGGAGAGCAGGCCCATTTTTTTGTAGAGCTGCCCCATCATTTTAGCCACCGTGGTTTTGCCCGTTCCCGGATTGCCGATAAAGACGGAGTGCAATTTAATGCCCTCGCTTTCGGAAAAGCCTTTTTCCTTGCGCAACTGCACAAAACGGATGTAAGCAGCGTGCTCTTTAATTTTTTCTTTGATGCTCTGCAAGCCGATGAGGGCATCCAAATCGGCAATCAGTTCCGTGAGGCTTTTGTCCGGGCTGCCGCTATTAAACAGCAGATCCTGGTCGGCCTCATCCGGCAAATCAATCTCCGGCAGGCCCTGCACAAATTCATCACCTACTTCAAAAAAGATGGTGGCTACATTTTCCTCCAGCATACTCAACTCAGCTCGATAGTTGCCATGAGGCCAGGTACCCCGCTTATCAGAGCCCCAGGAAAAAATCATTTGGCAATGCTCTTCCTTGGGCATAATCCGCCTCAATTGGACGACCTCGCTCTTCAACTCGCCCAATTCATTGGAAATGCGCAAAAAGAGCTCACATTGCCAGGAGCGCTGCACACAGAGGTTTTTAAACTCCACTTCAAAAAAGATGTAGCGGGTTTCCTCCGCTGCAAAGACATGCACGTACTCCCGGTCTTCCTGCCTCACGCCCTCATACGAGCCCTCGTACATTTTTACGGAAGTGAGCCCCATATAAGGTGCTCCCCCTCTTTGAGGATATTCATCGTGATCCTCTATGTAAAAGTGCTGTGTAGCAACCTTTTCGCCATTGATCCAGGCCTCCCAGCGATAGTGCCCGCGCCGCCAGTAATACCCGCGCTCGGCATGGCCCCAACCTTCCCGCACATAGACCTCAGACTCCTCTTTGCGCACAGAGCGGCTGACATCCAGATCGCAAATTTCGTTGCGGTTATCACCCAGGGCATAGCATTTCAGCCTGATATTTGCCTGCCAATCGGCCTCACCGGCCAATTTGTTGTAAAACGACAACTCCGCATAGATATAGGCCACATCCCCCCGAAAGAAGACCTGACGGTATTTCTTCCTGTTGCCCGGCAACCACTCTTTGGAGCCATAGGTTTTCAAGGCCCTGAATGCATAGGGCCGCTGCGGGATGGTGTTTTGATCTTTAATATTCAATGGGTTTCTTTTTTGGGCTTTCGCCAAATGCTACTGTGTTATAGAACATCCGCCTAAAGATAAAGGTTTTGTCGTTTATAAAGAACCTTATTCTCCTCACATTGTCGTAATTTGCGCGCAAAAATCAGCTACATGGACAGCGACACACGCATACTCATTACGGGTGCCAACGGCCAAATCGGAACGGTACTCACTCAAAGGCTGCGCCAGAAGTACGGAACGCAAAACGTCATAGCCACAGATATACGCCCTCCGCAAAAAGAGTTCGAAGGCCCTTTCGAGCTACTCGACGTGCTGGATGCACAGCGCTTCGAGCAAGTAGCCGGCGACTATGGGGTCCGGCAAATATACCATCTCGCTGCCATCCTCTCGGCCAAGGGAGAAGAACAGCCCCTGCGCACCTGGGAGATCAACATGCGGGGGCTTTTTCATGCCTTTGAGGCGGGTTTGAAAGTGGGTATTGACCGCATGTTTTTTCCCAGTTCGATAGCGGCCTTTGGCCCCGACAGCCCCAAGGTAGAAACGCCCCAAAAGGCCTACCGCGCCCCACTAACCGTCTATGGCATCAGCAAAACTGCCGGTGAAAACTGGATGAAATACTACCACCAGCGCTATGGCTTAGACCTGCGCTCCGTGCGCTATCCGGGCATCATCGGCTATCAGTCCATGCCCGGAGGCGGCACCACCGATTACGCCATTGACATCTTCCACCAGGCGCTGCAAAAGGGCAGCTACACCTGCTTCCTCAAGGCCGATACCCGCCTGCCCATGATGTACATGGACGACGCCATCCGCGCCACCCTCGAACTCATGGAAGCTCCTGCCGAAGCCATTCGCATACGCACCAGCTACAACATCGCCGGCGTCAATTTCACCCCGGCCGAGCTGGCTGCCGAAATCCAAAAACACCTGCCGGACTTCACCATCCATTACGAACCCGACTTCCGCCAGCAAATTGCCGAAGGCTGGCCGCAAAGCATAGACGACTCCGCCGCCCGAAGAGACTGGGGCTGGCAGGCAGAATACGACCTCGCCAAGATGACGGAAGACATGCTCCAACATCTCGCGCTAACCTGTTGAATACGAGAGTACCGAAAATACAACCATAACCAACACAACTCAAAAGTCATGTTCGACAAACTACGTCCTCAGATCCAAAAAGAACTGGAAGAGATCAAAGAAGCCGGTCTCTACAAAAAAGAACGCACCATCACCAGCCCCCAGGGCGCTGCCATTGACACCCTCGAAGCGGGCGAAGTGCTCAACTTCTGCGCCAACAATTACCTCGGCCTGTCCTCGCATCCCGCGCTCATAGAAGCGGCCATAGAAACCATCCGCGAGCGCGGCTTCGGCCTGTCCTCCGTGCGTTTCATCTGCGGCACACAGGACATCCACCGTCAATTGGAAGAGCGCATCGCCGAATTTGTCGGCGCCGAAGACGCCATTCTCTATGCCGCGGCCTTCGACGCCAATGGAGGCCTCTTTGAGCCCCTGCTCAGTAAGGAAGACGCCATCATCTCCGATGAGCTCAATCACGCCTCTATCATTGACGGCATACGCCTTTGCAAAGCTCAGCGCTACCGCTACAAGAACAACGACATGCAAGACCTGGAAGAAAAGCTCAAAGAGGCCCGGGGCGCCCGTCGCCGCCTCATCGCCACCGACGGCGTCTTCTCCATGGACGGCATCATCGCCCAGGTAGATAAAATCTGCGATCTAGCAGAAAAATACGATGCCATGGTCATGGTAGATGACTGCCACGCCACGGGCTTCGTCGGCAAAACCGGTCGAGGCTCAGCCGAGTACAACAACGCCATGGGGCGTGTGGACATCATCACCGGCACTTTCGGCAAGGCCCTCGGCGGTGCCTCCGGCGGCTTCACCGCTGCCCGCAAAGAAATCGTTGACTTGCTGCGCCAGCGCTCCCGCCCCTACCTCTTCTCCAACACCCTGGCTCCCGCCATCGTGGGCGCCTCGCTCAAAGCCTTAGAGCTGCTCTCCGCCAGCACCGAGCTGCGCGACAAACTGGAACGCAACACCCGCCAATTCCGCGAAGGCATGACTAAAGCGGGCTTCGACATCATTCCGGGAGAACACCCCATCGTGCCCATCATGCTCTACGATGCCAAACTCGCCCAGGAGTTCTCCGCCCGCCTGCTCCAAAAGGGAATCTATGTCATCGGCTTCTTCTACCC
>WGBN01000259.1 GCA_015494245.1 Saprospiraceae bacterium
GTGTAAATATATGAAAATATGAACTTATGTTCAAATAAAAAAATGTTACTGCTTTTTTTGTTCAAAAGTTTTGAATTGCCTAATTTGGCGGTGCTTTTCGCAGGAAAAGACCGTTTTTGTTCACTAAAAATAGAGGTATTATGTCAGATGTTACACCCAATAAGACATTGGATTGCACCGGTTTGATGTGCCCGATGCCGGTTGTTAAAACGAAAAAGGCTTTGAAAGAATTGGAAGTAGGGCAGGTATTGGAAATGGTAGCCACGGACCCGGGTTCCATTCCCGACATGGAGGCTTGGGCTCGTCAGACGGGGCACGAGTTGCTGGAGTCTGAGGAAGGCGATGGCAAGTATCGTTTTTTGATCAAGAAAACGCATTAAGCCATGGCAGAAGACACCAAAAAACTCGCGCTCATTTCGGCACGCGGTACGCTTGATTGGGCTTATCCGCCATTTATCCTGGCTTCTGCAGCTGCCGCTATGGATTGGGAAGTCGGCATTTTCTTTACTTTTTACGGCCTTCCTTTGCTGAAAAAGGATTTGAAAGCCAAGGTCTCTCCGCTGGGGAATCCGGCTATGCCGATGAAGATGCCATTTGGCCCGGAGGGTTTTCAGAACATCAACTGGCCCATTCCCAACATCATTACTTCCAACGTACCCTTCTTCGAGGATCTGGCCACCAGTCTGATGAAGAAGACCTTCAAAAACAAAAACGTGGCTACTGTCAAGGAGCTGCGGGATATGTGTGTGGAGCTGGATGTGAAAATGATTGCCTGTCAAATGACGATGGACGTATTTGGCTTTACCCGCGAGGAGTTCATAGATGAATGTGATATAGGCGGTGCTGCGGCATTCTTGTCTTATGCGGCAGATGCCAACATCACGCTCTTCATCTAAAGCAGTCGTGGCGCCGGGCATGCCCCGGTATCCGTACCATGGCAGAAGAGCAGAGAGCAAAAGTGCAGAGCGGTGAGCCCAAAAGCCGGCCCATACGCCTCATTGATGCGGGGCGGGTTTCGGCCTTGCGCTCACAAGCCATTTATCACGCATTGGCTTACGCCAAACATCCGGAAACGCCGGACACCATCGTCTTGTGCGAACCCACACAGCCCTACGTGTGCACGGGCTTCTTTCAGCCTCCGTCCAAAGAGGTGAATCTGGAGCGCTGTGCGGAACTGGGCATCCCCGTCATCCGAAGGGAGACGGGAGGCGGTACGGTATTGATAGATGAAGGGCAAATGTTTGTGCAGTGGATTTTCCACCCCGCCAATCTGCCCGCCCGCACGGATGAGCGCTTTGTCTTGTTTTGCGAGTCGCTCATCCGCACCTACCGCGCATTTGGCATCAAAGCAGCTTTTCACGCACCCAACGACGTGCAGGTGCACGGGCGCAAAATCGTCGGCACCGGCGCAGCAGCCATAGGTGAAGCTCAGGTCGTAACCGGCAACTTCATCTTTGAGTTCGATTTCGAACACATGGCCGACCTGCTCAGGGTGCCCGATCAGCGGTTCAGGCAGCTCTACCTCGAAGGCATGAAGCGCTACATGAGCAGCTTCCGCGAAGAACTGGGGCATTTGCCCGAAAGGGCAGAAGTCAAAAAGCGCTACGTAGAACAGGTCGCCGGACTCCTGGGACGCCCCTTGCAGCGGGCTGCATTTGGCGAAAGCGAAAAACAAAAAATCGCCGAACTGGAGCAGCGCCTCGCCGATCCGGAATGGGTCTTTGAAGGTGCACCAGCCCGGGCCGCCGCGAAAAAAAGCGATGAACGCATCGTCAAAATTCAGGCCGATGTGTTTTTGGCCTTTTCGCGCTTTGGGCCGGCCTCGCAGCCCCTGTACCTCTACCTGCAAATGAAAAAGGGGCGCATAGACCGGCTGCAGATCGAAGGCGAAACCTGCATGACAGAAACGCGGTGCCGGGCCTTTGAAAACTTTTTGAGACAAGTGGAGCTGAAAGAAGACGTGCTGCATGAGCTGATCAGCGATTATTTCGCGCTGCATGAGGTGCAAAGCTGTATGAGCCCCGCACAATGGGTCGAAGCCATCATGAAACTCAAAAAGATGAAAAAGTGAGTAAGGATAAGTGGAAAGACCGCGTCATCACAGCAGCAGAAGTAGCGGAGCTCTACAACAGCTATCCGGGCCATTGGCTGCTGCTGGAAGTACTGGAAACGGGCCCTTCCGGCAGGGCCTCCAAGTTTAAGCTGCTTGCTCACGCAGAGCATAAAGATGCCCTGTATGACTTTTTAATGGAAGACGAAGATTGGGATTGGAGCAAGAAATACATCATGGTGTATGCCGACCCCAATTACCAATGTGAAATTTAAAAACTCAAACCTAAACCAACACAAATATGGACCTCGAAGGCAAGAAAATTCTCGTCATTCAAACGCATGGGGTGGATACACCCACGCGCACCTATTCGCCCATCTACTACGCCATGGCCGCAGCCGCCATGGAAATGGAAGTCGTAGTCTGGTTTACCATGAACGGCACCAACCAACTGCGCAAGGGTGTGGCCGAAATGATTAAACTCGACCCCAGCAGCAATGTCTCCCTCAAAACCATGCTCCAGCAGGCCCTGGACTCCGATGTCAAACTCGGCGTTTGCCAGCAAAGCCTCAACCTCTGGAACATGACCCCCGACGACCTCATCGAAGGCGTGGAAATCATGGGCGCTACCAGCATCATTGACCTGGCTCTGGGCGCAGACCACGTCATGTACTTCTGAGAAGTAGCAGATAAAACACTGTTTTTCTAAACGAGCAAAAAAAACGAAAAATGGGATACGCAAAAGTCAACGAATGTATCATTCCTACCGACCTGCACATCGCAGTGAAAGACAACACCTGGGTGCGCGTCAATGAAGACGGCACGGTAACCGTGGGCATGACCGATGTGGCGCAGTCGCTGGCCGGCCCCATCCTGCACGCCAAGTCCAAAAGCCCGGGTACGGCGCGCAAAAAAGGGCGCCCCATTGCCACGGTGGAAAGCGGCAAGTGGGTAGGCCCCATCAAATCGCCCGTCAGCGGTGAAATCATCGAAGTCAATGAAGAATTGGCCGCCAACCCCAGGCTGCTGAACACCAGCCCCTACCGCAAAGGCTGGGTCGTCAAGATGAAACCCGACAACTTAGATGCCGATCTGGCCGATTTGCAAATAGGCGATGAAGCCGTTGAGGCTTACCGCAAAAAGATCGAGGAAGAGAACATCCCCGCCTGCTCCCATATTGAGGGCACGGAAGATTATGAATAAGGACTTTTAAACAAAGCACCATGTCGAAAAATATAGGCTATCCCCTGGATCTGAAAATGAACCGCCATGCCAATGTCTCTTATGACGAAAAGGAGCGGCTCTTTGAAGAAGTGAAAGCCGATGAACGCTATCATCATACGCTTTACGGCTGTTATGAGTGTGGCATCTGCGTGGCTTCCTGCCCTTCGGCCAGGTTTTACGATTTCAGTCCCAGAGTTATCGCTCAGGCCCTGGCTCGTGAAGATGTGGACCTGATCTACACCCTCATGGAAGACAGCATCTGGGACTGCTCCCAGTGCTTCTCCTGCGACCGCTGCCCGCGCGGCAACTCTCCCGGCCAGCTCATTACCATCATGCGCGAGGTGGCCGTGCGCAATGGACTGGCTTCCGCCAAACAAGCCCTCGAGGGCTATGGGCGTATCATTTACAAAATCATGTCCACCGGCTCGCAGGTGTCGCCCGACATGCTTCAGCCGAATGCCTTCCCCGATTGGGGCGTACACGTCAACGAAATTGCCGAAAACCTGGAGCTGTGGCGCAAGGCCCTCCCGCCGGAGACCCTGCACACCACCGAAACGGGTTGGACGGTCAGCGACAAAACCATCATCGAGCTTTACCTCATCTGGCACATGACCGGCGTCATGGACCTGATCGAAGGCATAGACGAAGGCCTCTTTATGATTCTCGTGGATGTCATGGAAGAACGCCTTGAGGATGCCGGCTACGACATCACTTTTGACTAATCTCTTAAACTCTTTATGTCATGATTCATTTACCGATATCAAAAGCCAATGAGCGCATCTTCGACATAGACCCCTCCCAGGCGCCTACCGAAGACCTGCGCGATGAGATATTCCAATTGGAAAAGGAGGGCGAGTGGATCGTCCAGCGCGTGCCCGAGCCCTACATGGAAGTGAAGACCAAATACGGTCGCATCAAGAAAATTCCGGTAGAGAAAACCTGGCACCACAAGAGCTGCGGCCAGTGCGGACACATTCCGGGCTATTCGACCTCGATCTTTTGGCTGAATCGCCAGTTTGGCCTGGATTACTACGATCCTACCGACCAGACTTCCTGCACGGCCTGGAACTACTACGCCTCAGCGACTTCTAATCCGGAGGCCCAGGCTGCCGTGGCGCTGCGCAACTTCGCCTCGGCCTATGAGCAGGGCTATTTCCCGCTCATCCAC
>WGBN01000260.1 GCA_015494245.1 Saprospiraceae bacterium
GAAATTTGCGAGATAAATCGTAATAATATCGCTCCTGCTCCTGTGTGTACATAATTTCTAAATTGTAAAATCACGCTTCCTTCTTTAAGCCATACAGCACCGGCTTACTCGGACTGGCATCTATATCTAAACTGATGATTTGCAAATTGAGCAGATACAAACCATCAGACAACTCGTCCGGCACATAAATCATCTCCGTCACGGTACAGTCCAATCGCCCCGCTTCTTCTGTATGCGGATATTTCCAAAAAGCCTTGTGAGCAGCCAGCCTCCCGCCATCCTCCTCTCTGTCCAAAGACGGCAAATCCAGCAACAAATGCCGCACACCTGCCTCTACCAGCCAATCCACGGCCTTTGCCTCTAAGTAAGGCGGATTCGTCCCGGAATAAGACCTGTGCAACTTGTCTTCCGCATTCGGTAGCGTCCGCAAAATCAAAGCTTCTGTTTCTAATGGGCTTTCGCCAAACAAGGCCCGCAGCTGCTCCACAGTAATCACTCTGTCTCCATCTTCCTGTCGTTGCGGATACAGACTCACCAATTCAGCCGTGAAGAAAAACCTTTTTAGACAATCGTGAATGGCAAACTGCCGCTCAGCTATGTGCCCCACGCATTCCGTATGCGTTCCGTTTCCATGTGGATTGATGTGTACATTGAAAAAATTGACCGGCGCCCCTGCTTCCCTGCTACCCGTAAAATCGCCCGCCACTACGGGCTCCGCCCGATAAGGAGGCGCATAAAAGCAATTGACCTGCTCCGTTCCTCTCTGCAAAGGGATGGAAAGGTCATATCCCCTCTCCAAATCGGCAGAATAGGTCTCGCTTCCTATCTGTACAATGGCTCGCTTCATGAAATGTACTTAATACCGCCCGACATGCTGATACCGGACATGGTAGCAAAGATAGCGAAATTTGTATCTTTGCTCTTCATTTATGGCAGTTTGGGCGGCTTGCGCCGTCCGCAAAACAAAAAGCAAAACCATACAGCGTGCAACTAAGTGAACAGGAAATCGTGCGCAGGGAAAACCTGCAAAAAATTATTGAGCTCGGCATCAACCCCTACCCGCCCGAAGGTTGGGATGTAAATGCCCATGCCAAAGAAATTCTCGAGCAATACGACCCTGAAAAAAACAACTTTCAGGAAGTCAGCCTCGCCGGCCGGCTCATGGCTCGACGCATCATGGGCAAAGCCTCTTTTGCCGTGTTGCAAGACGAATCCGGCCGCATCCAGCTCTACATCAATCGCGATGAGATATGCCCGGGCGAAGACAAAACCCTCTACAATACCGTCTTCAAAAAATTGCTCGACCTCGGCGACATCATCGGCGTAAAAGGCCGCGTCTTCAAAACCAAAACCGGGGAAACCTCCGTACATGTGAATGAGCTCAAGCTCCTCAGCAAATCTCTGCGCCCCCTGCCCGTCGTCAAACGCGATGAAGAAGGCAATGTTTACGATGCCTTCACCGACCCCGAACTCCGCTACCGCCAACGCTATGTGGACCTCATCGTCAATCCCGAAGTCCGCGAAATCTTCAAAAAGCGCAGCAAACTCATCCAGTCCATGCGCAACTACTTCAACGAGCACGGCTGGCTCGAAGTGGAAACGCCCATCCTCCAACCCATCCACGGCGGCGCCGCAGCCCGCCCCTTTAAAACGCATCACAACACCCTCGACATCCCCCTCTATCTGCGCATCGCCAACGAGCTCTACCTCAAAAGACTCATCGTCGGAGGCTTCGACGGTGTCTATGAGTTCGGAAAAATGTTCCGCAACGAAGGCATGGATCGCACCCACAATCCCGAGTTCACTTCCATGGAAATTTACGTGGCCTACAAAGACTACATCTGGATGATGAACATGGTCGAAGAATGCCTCGAACGCGTAGCCCGTGAAGTTACCGGCAACACCGAAGTCCAAGTGGGAGAGCACACCATCAACTTCGCCGGGCCCTACCAACGCATCAGCATGTTTGAAGCCATCGAAAAATACACCGGCATAGATGTCAGTGAAATGGATGAAGATGCCTTGCGGCAAACCTGTAAGTCGCTACACATAGAAGTGGACCCCTCCATGGGCAAAGGCAAACTCATAGACGAAATCTTCGGTGAAAAAGTCGAAAAACACCTCATCCAGCCGACCTTCCTCACCGACTACCCCATAGAAATGACGCCCCTGGCCAAAAAACACCGCAGCAAACCCGGCCTCGTAGAGCGCTTCGAGCTCTTCATCAACGGCAAAGAAATCGCCAATGCCTACACAGAGCTCAATGACCCCATAGACCAGCGCCAACGCTTCGAAGACCAACTCAAACTCGCTGCCCGCGGAGATGAAGAAGCTATGGCCCTCGATGAAGACTTCCTCCGCTCCCTGGAATACGGTATGCCCCCCACCTCAGGCCTTGGCATAGGCATTGACCGCCTCACCATGCTCCTGACCAATCAGCACTCCATCCAGGAAGTACTCTTCTTCCCGCAAATGAAACCCGAGCAATAAAAAAAAAGAGGCGCTTTGCGCCTCTTTTTTTTGCCTCAAGGCAAACGCGCTATAATACTCCGGTTCCCCTTCACCTTCTGGCCTAATTCTACCTCTACAACAGCATGAAGCGGCAATATGAGATCTACGCGGGAACCAAACTTGATAAAGCCCATATCCTGCCCCTGTACGACTTCCTCGCCCGTCCTCAGATAATTGACAATCCGCTTGGCCATGGCTCCCGCAATCTGGCGACATAAAATCTCCACCTCACCCGTATCTATGACGATGGTCGTCCGCTCATTCTCCTCCGAAGATTTCGGATGCCAGGCGACCAAATACTTGCCCGGATGGTACTTAAAGTAGTTGACCTTCCCTCCAACGGGGTTCCTATTTACATGCACATTCGCAGGCGACATGAAAATAGACACCAGCAAACGCCTTTCTTTAAAATACTCCTCCTCCTCAACCTCCTCTATAGCCACAATCTTGCCATCCGCCGGAGCATAAATGCAACTGTCATCCGGCAGCATCAACTCCCTCTTCGGGTTTCTGAAGAACATCACCACCGCCAAAAAGAAAACCGTGAAAAACGTGATAACTCCTGAAACAATCCCCGGGAAAAAGACATCCGCCAAAAGGCTCAAAACAACGGACGCCACCGCTGTCCAAAAAATGATCTTTCTCCCCTCTTTGTGAATCCTGATAATCATAAAATGCTCTTTCGTTATATCAAAGCCCGACAAAAATACGCTTTTTTCGCTTAATGACCTGCACACAGAACGTGACAGACGTGACGAACGTGACAATCGTGACGCGTAACGAGCGTAATGAAACTGACAATCGTGACGACGCATAACAGGCTCACCAATCATAACTCAATCACGCTTAGAGATAGACTTCTTAGCTCCCTTCGACTCCGTTTCCTTTCGATTGCGCTCAGAGGGCAACTCCGCTCAGAGTAGCGTCTTTTTAACCGAATCTTGCAAAGGGAAATCGCTACGAATGTTGAATTACACTTTCCAAAAGAGCTCTCTGCTCTTTGCGCCTTCGCGAGAAATAAAGAGAAACGCATAACCCACATCATCGCAGGTGTCATTAAGCAATCCTCAATAAACCACTATGATAAAACCTCCACAACCTATCTGCTGTTTTAATCCAAAACCCCGACATGATGATTGAACAGACTTTGAAAGCTATATCTACTTATGGTGAAGCCCGTTGGGCTGAGCGCCCCAAAACTCCTATTACCTCCAAAACCACAACTCTATGATTGACCAGACTTTGAAAGCTATATCGGCTTATGTCGAAGCCCTAAAATTAAGCCGCCAACTCCGCCTATGGCCCTACTACCTCATCCCTGCGCTCATCAGTCTCCTTCTCGGGCTGGGCATCGCCTGGGGAGCCTGGAGCCTCGGCGGAAATGCCGCTTCCTGGATCATCACCCACTATCCCTGGAGTTGGGGCGCCGGACTGGTCGGTAAAATAGCAGCCATCTTCAGCGGCCTGCTGGTAGCAGCTCTGGGTTTTATTCTGTACAAAAACCTCGTCATGATCCTGGCAGGCCCCTTTATGAGTCCGCTCTCGGAAAAAGTAGAGCGACACCTTACCGGACAAAGCAGCTCCGAAGGCTGGGACATGGCCCGCCTCATACGAGACCTCATCCGCGGCCTCCGCATTGCCCTGCGAAACATCATCAGGGAATTGCTCCTCACCCTTGCCTTGCTCCTGCTCGGCCTGATTCCCATCCTCTCCCCTTTTATTGGAGTAGCTGTTTTTCTCGTGCAATCCTACTTCGCCGGCTTCGGCAACATGGATTACACCCTCGAACGCCACTTCAACTACCGCAATAGCATCCGCTTTGTCAAGGCCCATAAAGGCATAGCCCTCGGCAATGGCATTGTCTTCATGCTCCTGCTCCTCACAGGCGTAGGCGTACTCATCGCACCACCCTGGGCTACAGTGGCTGCCACTATAAATACCGTCAAGAATTTAAAATGAAGGTGCCGGGCTTCGATCACCTCAGCCAACACCCTACGGGACGTTTAGGTGTTCTTAGCTCCATTCTGCTCAGGATAACGCCCTTCGGTTCCGCTCAGGATAACACCCTTCGGCTCCGCTCAGGATAACACCCTTCGGCTCCGCTCAGGATAACACCCTTCGGCTCCGCTCAGGATAACACCTTTGCATTTTCGCGGGAAGGCGCCCCTTCAGGGGCCGGGGGCGCGGGTGGCCCAACCCTGCTATCCCAACCGCAGGCAAGCGACCCTTCAGCCTGCCTGCTACCGGTGAGTGAACAGAGCCAAACTCCGAGGCATCGGCAGGCAGGGGGTCGAGGGGAGTTCGGCTAAGCTCACCCGACAGCGGGTGGGCAGGCTCCCCGCCCCTTTGTATCTTTGCGTCGTTGCGGCTTTGCGGCTTTGCGAGAAAAAAGCTCTGCGGCTTTGCGGCCCTTCGACTCCACTTCGTTCCGCTCAGGGCAACGCTTTGCGAGAAATAAATAGAAACTCATGACAACCAAAAAGAAAAAAAAATACTACGTAGTCTGGCATGGCGTAAAACCCGGCATCTACGAAGATTGGTCCTCCTGCCAGGCACAGGTAAAAGGTTTCCCCAATGCCTCCTTCAAAGCCTTCCCCACCAGAGAAGAAGCCATGCAGGCCTTTCAGGAAGGTCCTTCCTATACCCCACCGGAAAAACCATCCGATAAGAAACAAAAAGCAAGCTCTACAGAACAAAGCCTGCTCCGCGAAGAAGAGGTCAAGCCCCAAAGCTGGGCCGTAGATGCTGCCTGCAGCGGCAATCCCGGCCCCATGGAATACAGGGGAGTCTATGTAGCCGATGGCTCAGAGATCTTCCACAAAGCATTCCCCCTCGGCACCAACAACATCGGTGAATTCCTCGCCATCGTACACGCCCTCGCCCTCGCTCAGCAAATGGGAAAGGAAAACCTCCCTATTTATACCGATTCAAACCTCGCCATAGGATGGATCAAAAAAGGCCAATGCAGAACCAAACTCCCCCTAACCGAAGAAACCAAAACACTCTTCCAAACCATCCGCCGCGCAGAAGCCTGGCTCGCAAAAAACAACAACTGGCAAAACCCCCTCCTCAAATGGGAAACTGCCCGCTGGGGCGAAATTCCCGCAGACTTCGGCCGCAAATAACGATACAAGAGGGGGAAATAATTATAGAATAACGCCCTTCGACTCCACTTCGTTCCGCTCAGGATAACACCCTTCGGCTCCGCTCAGGATAACACCCTTCGGCTCCGCTCAGGACAACGCCCTTCGACTCTAAACCCCAAACCCCAAACGCTAAACGCTAAACGCTAAACATTAAACTGCCAAAATGTCAACTGTCAACTGTCAACCGTCAACTATAAACTCCAAAAAAAAGCCCCCCTTCGATATATCGAAGAGAGGCCATCCCAAAAACCGATTTGTCGTTACCGCCACTACCTTTGGGAAACAGCGCGGTTATGCGGTAAAGCATGACCGATAGAGCCTTGCGGCCCTATCAGTCATAGCTTTTTATTATTCCATGATGACCATCTTGCGAGTGGCCGTTTCATTGGCAGTCTCCAGCTTGTAGTACAGAACGCCGGTTGCATTCAGCTTGCTTACGCTCACTTCATGGTAACCTTTGTCGTACTGGCCTTTGATCACGCGGATGATCTTTCCGGATACATCCATGATCGTCAGCGTCGTAGCGGAAGCTTCAGGCAGGTAGAAACCGATAACAGTCTCGTCCTTGAAGGGGTTCGGGCTGTTTTGATACAGGGTGAACTCATCAGCCTGTACCTGGCCATCAATGCTCAGTTGTACGTTCAGCATCTCATCGTTGCCGTTGTAAGCCTCAGCTTTCACGTAACGTGAGCTAATGCTAAACATGTCGCTCAACTCGCCGGCAGACTTGGCTTTGAATACCAGGCTGAACAGTACCTGACCGCGAAGATCAGCTACTTCACCGTTGGCCCAGCTTACCGTAATGGCGCCTTCATCCAACAGTGCCAGACCGAGGTTCTCCTCGCCATAAGCAACATCTGCCAATTCCAGAGCAGAAGCATCGAAGTTCAGAGTGAACTGATAGCCGGTAACTTCAGCTTGCTCAGCTACAAAGTCAACCGTGAATTTCTCACCTGCCTTCACAGCGCGATCTGCAAGTCCGATGACCATATCACCTGCAACCGTGTTGAACTCAACAGCGTTGTCCGTGGCATTGGCCTGAACGCTACCGTTGACATCACCAATCTTTATACCGACAAAGTCAGCATTCGGATCGTCGTTTGTCAGGTTGTTGTAGTTGATTACCTCTGGGAATACTTCAGCCCAGGGGTTCAGCGGGTTCGGGAACACATAGTCTGCGTCAACAAAACGCCAGGACGTATTGTTCGGGAAGCTCGGTTCAACCAACAAGATCACCTTCTGCAAGGCTACGAGGTCAAGCGTAGAGATGCTGTAGCTGTTGTTCACGTCAGCAGCGATCATCTGATACGGGCTGTCCAACAGATCAGTCTGCAGAATGTGACGCATGATGTAAACCATATCCAAGGTAGAAACACCATTCAGCGGATCCTCATCCAGACCCGGAGCAAGGGTGTAGTCACCACCTTGAGGCAACTGGAAGCTGAATGCTCCGTCATTACCCGTGGTCTGAGTGTACTGACCACCGTTTACGTCAACTTGTACGTCAGCTACAGGCTCGCTCTCTTCCGTAGCAACAACACCTGCTACAATCGGAGAACCTGTGCCCGGACAGGCATCCATGTTGTCCTGTACTTCAATGAAAGTAGAGCAGAAGTCCTGGTTGCCGGCGGCATCCGTTACCCACAATTCGATGGGCTGCTGACCCAGGTCATCGCAAGTAAAGGTGATGCCTACATCGTTTACATCCGGAGAGAAGCTCAACTTCAGATCGCCCGGGCAGTTATCGAAGCTGCCTGCATCGAAATCAGAAGCCCAGGTTTGTACCATACCCGTTTGCATGATCTCGATGACGAGACCTTCTACGCAGTAAGGCGTCGGCTTCTTGCAGTCAACCACCGTTACCACAATCTGATCGTAGCTGGTGTTGCCGCAGTTGTCCGTAACCTCATAGTCCACTACATACTCACCCGGAGGTACGTTGCTGAAGCTATACTGATCAGCAGTTGC
>WGBN01000261.1 GCA_015494245.1 Saprospiraceae bacterium
CTCATATTCGGGAACAAGGCGTAATCCTGAAACACAAATCCCGTGCGGCGCTTCTGCGGACGCAAATTGATGCCACGGCGGGTATCTAACCACACGCGACCATGCACAGCGATATACCCCTCATCGGGCTCCATCAAACCCGCCAACATGCGCAAGATCGAAGTCTTCCCCGCCCCCGACCTCCCGTACAAACTCACCAGCTCGCCCTCGGCGATTTGCATCTCCACATCCAACAACATCTCCCCCGAAAAGGAGTGCAGGCGCTTGCGTACAGAAAACTCTACCATCAGCTAAACCTCGATTTGAAATAATGCCCGTTGATGACATATACCACCAACAAAATCACAAAAGTAAGCCCAAATAAAATCAGCGAATACACATTGGCCGCAGCGTAATTCAAAGACTCCACCTCATCGTACACGGCTATGGAAGCCACTTTTGTCCTGCCCGGTATGTTGCCGCCAATCATCAACACCAAACCAAACTCCCCCACCGTATGCGCAAACGACAACACCAGAGCCGTCAGCAAAGAAGGCTTGATGTTGGGCAGCAAAACCCTGAATAAAGTCTCCCGCCTCGACTTGCCCAGCAACCAGGCCGCCTCCCGCAGGGAAGAAGGCAGGTTGGCAAAGCCCGACTGAATGGGATGTACCATGAAAGGCAAACTGTACAGCATGGAAGCCACGACCAGCCCCTCAAAAGAAAATACCAAACGCAAACCCAGCCACCCCTCCAACCACTGCCCAAAGGCATTCGAAGGGCTAAAAGCCAGCAACAAATAAAACCCCAACACCGTCGGCGGCAACACCAAAGGCATACTCACCAAAGCCTCTGCCACCGGCTTCCAACGCACACGCGTATAAGCCAGCCAATACGCCAAAGGCAAAGACACCACAAACAAAAGAAGCGTGGTCGTCAGCGCCAACTGAAAAGTCAAAATGAGCGGTTGATAATCAATCATCTCCTAAGTTATCGGTCTGATAGCCAAAATTACGCAAAATTTCGCGGGCCTCAGCCGAAAACAAAAAAGTCCGAAAAGCCTGCGCTGCCTCCAACTGCCCGGGGCGGCCCTTCAACACCACCACGCCCTGAGCTATGGGCTCATAAAGCGTATCCGCCACCTCCACCCACTTGCCCAAATCGCGAACAGCCGGGCTCAACACCACCGATTTGGCCGTAAAGCCCAGTTCGGCATTTCCCGAAAGGATGAAAGGATTCGTCTGCGAAATGCTCTCGCCGTAAACCAGCTTTTTTCGCAAAACCGGCTCAGCACCGATTCGCTCCAAAACCTCCATGGCCGCACGACCATAGGGCGCCGTCCGGGGGTTGGCAAGGGCAATATGCCTGACACGCGGGCTGAAAAGCGCCTCCAAAGACGGCTCCAAATCCTCCTGCCTCGTCCATAAAACCAAGTGACCATAGGCGTACACCTGCGGGCTGTCCACACAAAGCCCCTGCTCGCAAAGCAAACGCGGATACTTCATGTCGGCAGAGACGAAAACGCCAAAAGGCGCACCCTCCGTAATCTGTGCCGTCAACTTGCCCGAAGAACTCACGATGCTGCGGCAGGGAATGCCCTCCAAAGCCTCAAACCGCTCTGTCAATGCCTGCATGGCGTATTGCATATTGGCAGCCGTAGCTATGGTCAGTACCGAATGCCTCTGCTCGCCACAAGCAGCCAAGGCGAAAAACAGTGAAAAAGCAAATAGGGCTTTGCACGCTCGCAAAAGCCCCCCTGCAAAAAAAGAAAAAACAAACCCGCACGGCTGCCCCTTCAAACAATTATTAAAAGCTTTCATCCGTTCAAGTTTACATCCCAAAGCCGATACCCTGTAAATTGGCTATATGCCTTTCGTGATTTATTTTTGCGAAGTCTTCGACCTCTCATCAGCAACACCGACATGCGCAACCGTTTTTGCCTAAAAATCTTCTTCCTGCTCGGGCTTTTCGCCCTCTCTGCTCAACTGTGGAGCGCCACCGACAAATACCGCATCATGTGGCGGGAAGACCCCGCTACCAGCATGGTCATTGGTTGGAACCAACGCTCCGGGCACTCTCCGCGCCTGTACTACGACACCGAAGACCACGGCCAAAATTACGAAGCCTATGCCACTGTAACCATCCCCTCCCGCGTAGCCGAAGCCAAGGGCATGAAAAACAATTTCGTGCGCCTCACAGGCCTGCGCCCCAACACCACCTATTACTTCCTCATCGTGGACAGCGAGGGCATCAGCCGCCGCTTCTTCTTCACCACCGCCCCCGACAACCCCAACCAACGCATCTCCATCATCGCCGGCGGCGATTCGCGCAACAACCGCGAAGCACGACGCGATGCCAACCTCCTCGTCGCCAAACTGCGCCCCCTCTGCGTCATGTTTGGAGGCGATATGACTGCCTCCGACCTCGCACCCGAGTGGAAAGATTGGTTCGATGACTGGCAGCTCACCATAGCCGAAGACGGCCGCATGACACCCATCATCGTTACCCGCGGAAACCACGAAGCCTCCAACAAAAGCCTCGTGGACCTCTTCGACATCCCCTCACCCGATGCCTACTACGCCTTCAACATCGGCGGCGACCTGCTGCGCATCTATACCCTCAACTCCCTCATCGCCGTAGGTGGCAAACAAAAACAATGGCTGGAAAACGACCTGCAACTCCACGAGCACATGATGTGGAAAATCGCACAATACCACTTCTCCACCCGCCCGCATACCAGCCGTAAAAAAGAACAAAATGAGCAGTTTATACACTGGTCTTCCCTCTTTCACCAATACGGAGTCAAACTGGTCATTGAATCCGATGCCCACGACGTCAAAATAACCTGGCCCGTCAAACCCGGCGTCGGCCCCGGCAGCCACCAGGGCTTCGTGCGCGACGACATCACGGGCACCGTCTATGCCGGCGAAGGATGCTGGGGAGCCCCCCTCCGACCCGCCGACGACACCAAACCCTGGACGCGCGCCGCCGGCAGCTTCAACCAATTCAAATGGCTCTGGATTGATGCCGACCAAATCGAAATGCGCACCGTGCGCGTGGACGGCGCCGCAAAAGTAGCCTCCGTACCTCTGGACAACCCCTTCCACATCCCACAGGGCCTCACCCTCTGGAACCCTCCCACCGGCGATGTAGTCATCATTCCCCGCAACGCCCCCGACCCCTTTAAGCCCAACGCCGCCGAAGACGAACTCTTCGTCAGCAGAGAAGGCGGAAAGGCCTCACAACCCCAAAAAACTGCCTCCTCATCGCCGGCAGCAGCCATGGAAGTATGGAGCTTCGAAATCAGCCGCTTTGGCCAGGGCCTCAAACTCTCTTGGGTCGTCTATAACGAAAGCCCCAACCTCAAATACGAGCTGCAACGCTCCGAAGACGGCGGCCACACCTTCCACACCATCGGCACCGTCAAGGGCAAAGGCCAAACCCGCAACGAATATCAATTCTTAGATACAGACATGAGCGGCACCCCGGGCAAAAACCTCCAATACCGCCTGCGCTACCTCATGCCCAACGGGAAAATCAACACCTTCAGCCCCCGTGAAGAGGCCATCCTCAGCGCCGAAGGCTGGGAACGCTTCCCCAAACTGGTGCCCGACCCGTCCACAGGCCGCATCAAATTCGCCTACGAACTCAAACGCCCGGGCAAAGTGCGGGCCATACTGCTCGACATTCGCCTCGACGAAATGGCCTCCATGGAATTGCCCAACCAAAAACCCGGCAAGTATCTCAAAGCCATGGACCTCACCGCCCTGCCTCCGGGCCGCTACCTGCTCATCATCCGGGCCGACGGCCGCCCCCTGCGCAGATATCGCGTCGTCAAGTAGCCATGCGCGTACTACATCTCTTCGACCGCTACCTCAACCACACCATGAACTGGGCCTACACCCTGCTCAGGCATGGCCCGCCCAAGCCGCTCATTGCCGCTCCCCTGCTGGTGCAAAACGAATTCCTCAATCCCGATTTTAAATTCCTGCCCCCGCTCTGGCCCCGGCCTTTCCCCTCAGAATGGCACATCAAAGCCTGGCAGCAAGCCCTAACCTCCCTCGCCTGGAAGCGCCTGCCAGTCTATCAACAGCGCCTCTACCAACACCTCAAAAAGCAGCCGCCCGATTTGCTGCACGCCCATTTTGCCCCCACGGGCTGGTACTTCTCCGGCCTCGCCCAAAAACTCCGGCGCCCCCTGCTCGTCTCTTTCTACGGCTATGACTATGCCCAACTGCCCACCCTGCGCCCCGTCTGGAAACAGCGCTATCGAGAGCTCTTCCAACA
>WGBN01000262.1 GCA_015494245.1 Saprospiraceae bacterium
AATGTGATTTTACGCTCGCTTCGCATCGCGCTATCTTCAGTGTGTATTACGCGATGCGAAGCGAGCGTAAAATCACATTAGAGCGCGAAGCGCTCCACATTAGAACGCTTGCGTTCCACATTAGACGCTTCGCGTCCACATTTCCAAAAACTTTCTTACCTTTGCGCCCGCTGTAACTGATTTTCGCAATCACCAACGGTTAAAAACAACATTATGCCAGAGTATTTGCCCAAAGAGAAGATCGAGGAGATCTTCCAGGAGTATGGCGGAGACGCCAAGAACACAGGCTCTATTGAAGGACAGATTGCCTTGTTCACTTATCGAATTCAGAGTCTTTCCCAACATTTGCACGAAAACAAGAAGGATCACGCTTGTCGCAGGGCTTTGTTGAATTTGGTGGGTAAGCGCAAGCGTTTGCTGCGTTATCTCAGCCGGAAAGATATCAATGCTTACCGCGAGTTGATCAAGAAACTGAACATTCGTGGCTAATTTTTTTTGAGGCGGAGGTGCAAAGGGCATCTCCGTCTCTTTCTTTTTTAAAGATTTTATTTCCATGGGAAAACAGATTCCTATTACCGCATCTTTTACCCTGCCTGACGGGCAGGAAGTCATCATCGAAACCGGAAAACTCGCCACCCAGGCTGACGGTTCTGTGGTGGTTCGCATAGGCGATACCATGCTTTTTGCATCGGTAGTCTCTGCCAAAGAAGCCAAAGAAGGCCAAAGTTTTTTTCCCCTTTCTGTGGACTATCAGGAAAAGTTTGCTGCCGCAGGGCGCATTCCGGGAAACTTCTTTAGGCGTGAAGCGCGCTTGTCGAATTACGAAATTCTCATTTCCCGATTGGTGGACCGGGCCATACGGCCGCTGTTTCCGGAGGGATATATGAATGAAACCCAGATCATCCTCAACCTGATCTCGGGAGAGGAGCAGGTGCTGCCCGATGCCTATGCTGCATTGGCTGCTTCGGCAGCGCTGGCCGTATCGGATATTCCCTTTGCCGGGCCTATTTCCGAAGTGCGCGTGGCACTTATAGACGGCGAATACAAAGTAAATCCCACCCGCGCAGAAGTTGAAAAAGCCGACTTGAGCATCATCGTCGCTGCTACCATGGACAACATCACCATGGTAGAAGGCGAAGCCAAAGAAGTTTCAGAGCAGGTTTTGGTTGAAGCCATGCGCGTAGGCCATGAGGCCATCAAAACGCAGATACAGGCCCAACTCGAGCTGGCTCAAAAAGTGGGGGAGAAGGCTCTGAACAAGCGCGAAGTAGCGCTGCCCGAAGAAGACGAAGAAGTGCGCAGTTGGGTTAAAGAAAAAGCCCAAAGTGGTATCTATGAGATCGCCAAAGCCTTCCTCGATAAGCAAGGCCGCAAAGCGCGCTTCGAAGAACTCAAGAAAAAACTCGCAGAACAATACGCAGAGGAAAAAGGAGAGGAACAGGCAGAGGAAAAAGCAGAATTCCTCGACCGCTATTTCGACAAACTCAAAAAAGAAGTCATTCGCAACATGGTCATGGATGAGCGCATTCGCCTCGATGGCCGCAAGTTGGATGAAGTGCGCCCGATATGGTGTGAAGTGGATTACTTGCCTTCTGCCCACGGTTCTGCCATTTTTAATCGGGGCGAAACCCAGGCACTCTGCACCGTCACCCTCGGCACCAAGCTCAATGAACTCATGGTGGACAACGCGCTGCTGATGAGCTACGAAAACTTCATCCTGCACTACAACTTCCCGGCTTATTCCGTCGGTGAGGTAAAACCCATGCGCGGTCCGGGACGCCGTGAGATAGGTCACGCCAATCTCGCAGCCCGTGCCTTGCGCCCGGTCCTGCCGGATGACATGCCCTATACGCTGCGCATCGTTTCCGACATCATGGAGAGCAATGGCTCTTCTTCCATGGCAACGGTCTGCGGAGGCTCTCTGGCCCTGATGGATGCAGGTGTCAAGGTGAAATCCGGCGTCTCGGGCATTGCCATGGGGCTCATCTCCGATGGCGAGCGCGTAGCCGTACTCAGCGATATTCTGGGAGACGAAGACGCCCTCGGCGATATGGACTTCAAAATTACCGGTACGGATAAAGGCATCACGGCCTGCCAGATGGATATCAAAATCGAGGGCTTGAGCTACGAACTGCTCGAGCAGGCTTTGGAGCAGGCCAAGCGCGGGCGTGCGCACATTCTGCAGGAGATGAACAAAACGCTTTCCGCTCCCCGCGAAGACTACAAACCTCATGCACCCCGCATCGTGGAAGTGGTCATTGACAAAAGCTTCATAGGCGCTGTCATCGGCCCGGGCGGTAAAATCATCCAGCAATTGCAGGAGGAAACCGGTACCACCATCAACATCGAAGAAGTGGACAACAAAGGCATCGTGAACATCGCCAGCTCCAATGCCGAAGGCATTGAAAAAGCCGTGGCCAAAATCAAGGAAATTGCCTTTTCTCCCGAAGTGGGCGATGTCTATGAGGCCGTGGTGAAAACCATCATGCCCTATGGCGTTTTTGTGGACTTCGCCGGAAAGAGCGGACTACTGCACGTCTCCGAAATCGCTTACGAACGCATCGAAAAAGTCGAAGACGTCTTTAAAGAAGGCGATAAGGTCAAAGTCAAAATCATTGACATTGACCCGCGCACAGGCAAAATCCGCCTCTCGCGCAAAGTCCTGCTGCCACGGCCGGAAGGCATGCCGGAAGACCATCGCAAACAACGCGGAGATCGCCGCCATTCAGGCCGCCGCCCCCCGCGCGATAAGCGATAGCAGATGCACTTCTGCACGCTACTTACATCAAAAGCCGTGTAACAGATGTTGCACGGCTTTTTGCGTTTGGGGGGAACTTTTTGCAGCTCGAAAGCGTTGCATAAGAGGTGAGTTAGATTTTGTTTATTTTTGCCTCTGCGAGCCTGTGAACATATTAACCCCCTCTGCCTATGCGTCAACTAAAGATTACAAGTAAAATTACCTCCCGCGAAAGTCTTTCCTTAGATAAATATCTGAATGAGATTTCGAAAATAGAAATGCTGACTTCAGAGGAAGAAGCAGAATTGGCGCGCCGTATCAAAGAAGGTGATGAAGAGGCTTTAGAGCGACTGACGACCGCCAACCTTCGCTTTGTGGTTTCCGTGGCCAAGAATTATCAAAACCAGGGCTTGTCACTCACCGATCTGATCAATGAGGGCAATGTGGGCCTCATCAAAGCTGCCCGCCGCTTTGACGAAACGCGGGGCTTTAAATTCATCTCTTATGCCGTCTGGTGGATTCGCCAGTCTATTTTGCATGCCATAGTCGAAAATGCCCGCATCGTGCGCATGCCCGTAAACAAAGTGGCCTCTTATAACAAAGTCAATCAGGCTTACGCCAAATTCATTCAGGAGCACGAACGCGAACCCACTCACGACGAACTGGCCGAAATTTTGGACATCAAACCCTCTGAAGTTGCCGCCATCTTGCGCAGCGGGCGCCACCTCTCCATGGATGCCCCCCTGGGCCGCAGCGAAGACGGCGACGGCACCCTGCTGGATGTACTGGCTTCGGATGAAAGCCTCAGCCCCGACCTCAAGCTCGTAACGGAAGCCCGCCGCCAGGAAATCATGAATAGCCTGCGCGTTCTTTCCCCCCGCGAAAGAGAAATCATCATCGCCTATTTCGGCTTGGATACCGGTAAACCCTTGAATTTGCACGAGGTAGGCGACCTGTTTGGCCTGACGCGAGAGCGCACGCGCCAAATCAAAGACCGGGCCCTGCGCCGCTTGCGCAAAGTCTATAACCGGCGTTCACTAAATCACTTGCTGGAACTGTAGAACATGAAAAAACACTTTTGGCTTTTGCTTTTGGGAAGCCTCCTTTCGGTTTTCTACGCCTGCCGGGAGAAAAAAACGACACCGGCGGCGGAAGTCTCCCACACACAAACCCGCACTTCCGCACTTTCTACGAACTCCTTGTTAACCTCTCATGCCCTGGTAACCATAGACTACCTCAGAGTGCGCGAACGCCCTGACCTGAAGGCGCCGGAAATCGGCCATCTGAGGCTGGGGGATACCGTTCCGCTCACCGAAGAAATTACGCAATTCACCTCACCCGTTCGCCTGAGAGGTCTGGATTATCAAGACCCCTGGGTTAGCGTCCGCTTGCCGGATGGAAAACGCGGCTGGGTCTATGGCGGAGGCTTGGGCTTTCGAAATATGGAGCAATCCGTCCTCGCAGAAACCCTGATCAAAAAAAGGCTCGAGCATTTTCTTGGAAACTCCCTGGCAGAAGAATTGCATTCTTATGCACAGTACTTCAACGACCTTCTCTGCGACTCTACAGCATTTGCCGAAAGGCAAAAAAAAGCGCTCATTCTGCAAAAACAAATCGAAAAGGCTTTGAACCGGCATTTTTTAGCCGGCACATCTACTGATTTGCCGGACTTTTACTGGTTGGAGTCAAATTTTCCGACCTTTTTTGTGCAGTACGACCGGCAAGGCAAGCGGTTGCGGGTCTTTCAGGACTACAAAGCGCTGGCCCGCGAGGCAAAACGCTGTCCCGGCACAACGGACGATGCCCTGGCTGACTGGTATTTTTCGCTCTATCCGCAGGATAGTCTGGAGGCAGATTTCCCCGTCTATGTGCTGAATGACCGCGAGCAAAACAAGCGCTACAACACCCTGGGCGATGGCAAAACCCTCTCCGTTTTCAAGCGCATGCACGAGCTGTACATCAACTCTGATCTCTACGACGAACTGCTCCTGCAATGGAAAACCCGCTGGCTCAACGACCTGAAAAATCCGGCTTTGCCCTTTTGGCATGCCCCTGAGGATGTGCATTCGGAAATAAACGCTATCTTGGCCTTGCATTCGCCCCTGTTCACGGAGGAGGAAGTGGATTTTTTGCGTAGCTTGCCGGTGGGGGAGTGAGTGAGGGGCTGGTAGAATGTGGAGCCTTCGGCTCTAATGTGGAGCGCAAGCGCTCTAATGTGGAGGCCTTGCGGCCTCTAATGTGATTTTACGCTCGCTTCGCATCGCGGCGTGACGTACACTGAGATAACGCGATGCGAAGCGAGCGTAAAATCACATTAGAGTGCGAAGCACTCCACATTAGCGCCGCAGGCGCCACATTAGACGCGAAGCGTCCACATTAAACATGAAGCACCTACATACAATCAAAACCAAACTCCTATGCTAACAGCCCTCGCAATCTTAACAGCCGCCGCAGCCGGAGCCGCCAGCATAGCGCTGGCCTTCAAGAACATCAAGGGTTTGCAACCCGTTGGCCGCAGGTTGGTCAGGGATTTGGCAGCTATGGAGAAGACCGTGCGGGCTCGCTATCCCGAGTTGACGCCTTTCACAGGGGAGGAGGTCAAATTATTTTCTTTCAATATCCTTGAGCACCAAAGACCACGGCACAAGAGCCCTTTTGAAACGGGCTTGCTGGGGAGTATTTTCCAGGAGGCCACCGTAGCTTATGCCCGCAAAAAGTACAAAAGTCGCAGCTATCGCGAGTTGATTTATGCCCGCACAGACCGGCATGAATTTTACTATCGCGAGAGCAAGCGCAACGGCATCGAAGTGGCCATAGATGACCAACTCATCGGCTTTTATGATGCCAAGCGCAAACGCCTGCTCAAACCCTCCAAAGAGAGTGCCTACATTGAAAGTCGCCCTTCTGCAGGAGAGTTGCTGACCCTGTTCTCCTCCACAGGGAAGGAGTTGGCCAGTGTTTACATGCAGCCGGAAGAGGGCAACCCGAATCCGAGAGTATTTGCATTTGTCTCCCCGCTTACAGAAAAAGAGCAGACGCTTTTAATTGCTTTTGCCATTTACTATGTACTTTCGCGGCAGGCATAGTTTAATCCTGCTGCTTTTTTATAAGTGCGTTTTACATAAACCCCACCTTCCATGAAAAAAATTTTTCACCTCGCTTCATGGGCTTGCCTCTTGCTGGCCCTTGCCGGTTGCAGTCAGTCCGCAAAAAAAACGACAGATTTTGAAGAAAAGCGCTTTAGTGGTGCTGAGTGGTCTTTGCTGCAGTGGAGCGCTTTCCGGGCTTACCCCCGAGATAAGGTTCCCGTGCGCAAGTGGGAAGCAGCCGAAGAGGCTTTACGCACTTCCGTGCAAACGCGTAACGGGGAGGCCGAGTGGGAGGGCATAGGGCCCAAAAACATCGGAGGACGCACCATCTCGCTTGCCTTTCATCCCATAGATACAAACATCATCTACATAGGTGCTGCCGGCGGCGGCCTGTGGAAAACGGAAACTGCCGGTCAGGGTGCCCAGGCCTGGGAGCGCGTGGAGACGGGCTTTCCCATACTCGGCGTACCGGCCATCGCCATCAATCCGCAAAATCCCGATGAAATGTACATCGGCACAGGCGAAGTTTATAACTACGATGCAGCAGCGCCGGGCATCGTCAACCGCGTTACGCGGGGCACTTACGGCATCGGCATCCTGAAAACCACAGACGGAGGCCAAACCTGGACCAAATCGCTGGATTGGGCGCTTGACGAAATGACCGGCGTACAGGATATTGCCATCAACCCAATCAATCCCTCCACGGTTTTTGCCGCTACCACCGAAGGCTTGTATCGCAGCGAGGATGCCGGCGAAAACTGGGAAAAAATATTCCCCCTTGAAATGGCCGTGGACATTGAGATAG
>WGBN01000263.1 GCA_015494245.1 Saprospiraceae bacterium
GAAAGCGGTGAAAACGGTGAAATCGGTGAAAACGGTGAAAGCGGTGAAAGCGGTGAAAGCGGTGAAAGCGGGGGATCGGGGGGATGGTTTATCGTGTATCGTTGGTTTTGGGCGTGATGAACGTGACGCGTGACGAACGTGACAATCATAGCCCAATCATGCCCCAATACGGCCCCCTTAGCGTCTTAGCGTCTTAGCGAGAAATAAAAACGTGACGAACGTGATGAACTCCGATCCCCGAGCTGACGCAGGAAGATCGGGGAGCGGATTTCCGGAGATTCACTTATCCTATGAGGTCGGCTCGGGGGTCCTCCTTCGTCGGCACCCCGATCCTCTCGTTGGTTTATTCTCGCACGGAGTGTTCACGGAGAGGTCATTCCCACCACGCGATGCGAAGCGAGCGTGAAATCACATTAGAGCCGCAGGCTCCACATTAGACGCGAAGCGTCCACATTTCCCTATCTTAGCCCCACCAAGCACCACCACCATGCTATCCATACAAACCGACAAATACTACATGCAGCAAGCCCTGCGCGAAGCCGAGCAGGCATATCGCGAGGGAGAAGTACCCGTAGGCGCCGTAGTCGTCTGCGAAGGGCAGATCATTGCCCGGGCCCACAACCAGACCGAGCGGCTGAAGGATGTTACAGCCCACGCAGAAATCCTGGCGCTCACCGCAGCTTCCCAGCATCTCGGCAGCAAATACTTAGACCAATGCACGCTCTTCGTAAGCCTTGAGCCCTGCCTCATGTGTGCCGGAGCCCTCGCCTGGGCACAATTGGGACGCCTGGTCTATGCCGCCGCCGATGACAAACGCGGCTTCATGCGCATCGGCAAAAGCGCCCTGCACCCCCGCACCGAAGTGCTGTACGGCCTGATGGAAGAAGAAGCCTCAACCCTGCTGAAAAAGTTTTTTTCCGAAAAAAGAAAAATGTAACAAAAACACCCGGTTAAAATATCGTTAAGTTTAGCAGTGAACTCATCCTGAAACGCCCCTTCAGGCGTTCCGCTTGTGTAAGCTATTGGGAGCTTGACACATCACAAAACCAAACGATATGAAAAACACGCGCTTATTTCTTCTGGCCTTTGGCGTGCTGCTCTTTGCCTCTTGCAGCGACCGCCTCGTGCCCTTCACGCAAGACCTCTATGAAGAATACCGCTGGACAGACGAAGACCTGCAAAAAATTCAGTTTTATCTTTCTCAAGACATCCTGCTTTACCGCACCATCAAATCGGGCGAGACCGAAATCACCAGGGGTGAAATCAAAATCCGCGATGGAGTAAAAGTGGAAGAAATCGTCATACCTGCAGGCACGCCCGGAGTTTTTCTCTTTAGCCCCAAAGCCAATCGCATGGCCATCAGCTTTGAAGATGGCGACAAGTACTTCCTCATGTTTGGCCCCAACGAAAAACTGGATGGCCGCTACGTGCTGCTGGCCGACAAATGGGAAAAACACCAGGGCACCGTTACCTACGGAGGCAGTTGGTACAAAGTAGATGCCTCCGATGCCTTCGCCGGCCTCATGGTCAACCTCAAGCGGGCGCGAAAAGTGCAGGTCAAACGACGCGTGGCAGAAGGCCGCACAATAGAATGAAAAAAGAGAGGTTTTGTGAGCTTCGTCTCGCAAAACCTCTTTCAATATCTTACCTTTGCGGCACAACGACAGCCGCTATGCCAAACAAAGCCTTTCTCATCATCCTCGACGGCTGGGGCCTGGGCCCCAAGCCCGAAGCTGACGCCATCCGCCAGGCCCATACGCCCTGCTTTGACAAACTGATGGCCGAACAACCCCACAGCACACTCGTCACTTACGGAGAAGCAGTCGGTTTGCCGAAAGGCCAAACGGGAAACTCCGAAGTCGGCCACCTCAACATCGGCGCCGGCCGCATCGTCTATCAGGAACTCACCCGCATAGATAAAGCCATAGAAGACGGCTCACTCGAAAAAAATCCCCTGCTGCAAGAAGCCTTCCGCATAGCCCGCGAAGAAGACAAACCCCTGCATTTCATGGGGCTGGTGTCCGATGGCGGCGTCCACTCCCACATCAATCAGCTCATCGCACTCTGCCACATGGCTGCCCGCGCCGGCCTTTCCCACATCTACATCCACGCCTTTACCGACGGACGCGATACCGACCCCCAATCGGGCATAGGATTCCTCCATGAACTGCAGGAAAATTGCAAAGACAAAGCCCAAATCGCCACCGTCATAGGCCGCTACTATGCCATGGACCGCGATAAGCGCTGGGAACGCACCAAACTGGCCTACGACGCCCTCGTACACGCCAAAGGCACAAGAGTCTCGCCGGAACAACTCGAGCACACCATCCGCCAACGTTACGAAAAAGGCGAAACCGATGAATTCCTCAAACCCATCATCCTCACCGATAAAACCGGACAGGCCCTGCCGCGCATCCAAAACGGAGATGTAGTCATCAATTTCAACTTCCGCACCGACCGGCCACGCCAGATCACCGACATGCTCACCCAGCGCGATATGCCCGAATACCATACCCAAAAACTCCACATCTACTATCTCACCATGACCCGCTATGACGACCGCTTCAAAGACATCTACGTACTTTTTGAAAAAGAAAAACTGCACAACACCATAGGAGAAGTGGTCGCCAAAGAACAACTCACCCAATTGCGCATAGCCGAAACCGAAAAATACGCCCACGTCACCTACTTCTTCTCCGGCGGCCACGAAGAGCCCTTTGAGGGCGAATCCCGCATACTCATCCCCTCTCCCAAAGACGTCCCCACCTACGATTTTAAACCCGAAATGAGCGCCCCCGAAGTTACCGAAGCCGCCATCCGCTACATCCAAGAACATCAACCCGATTTCATCGTGCTCAACTACGCCAATGCCGATATGGTCGGCCATACCGGTGTCTTCAAAGCCGCCATGAAAGCAGCCGAAACCGTAGATGACTGCCTCTGCCGCCTGCTGGCTACAGCCCAAAAATACCAATACGAAATCATCATCATCGCCGATCACGGCAATTCCGACTACATGATCAATGAAGACGGCTCACCCAATACAGCTCATACAAAAAACCCCGTCCCCTGCATCTACATCGGCCGGCGCGACCGACAAGTGCAAATACAACCCGGCAGCCTCCCCGACGTAGCCCCCACCCTGCTCGAACTCATGGAACTGCCCAAACCCAAAGAAATGACAGGAAATTCGCTTATATCTTAAACAAACTAAACGTTAAATTTTTTCCCATAGGCAACTCTCGCCACAAAACTCTCGTCTTTCTTGTCGTAAGCCCAGCCCGAAAACAGACAGCATACCGATAAAAAAGTGTAACTACCCGAAGAGCAGATACGTCTGTCTCTCAATACAAAAACTTCAACGACATACCCAATATTTATGAAGCTGTTTTACCCCTTTTCCTGTTTTACCTTGCTCTTCCTCCTCGCCACCGGCCCTGCATCTGCTCAACAAAAATTCACCATAAGCGGATATGTACAGGACGCAGATAGCGGCGAGAAGCTCATCGCTGCCACAGTCTTTGACCTGCGCTCCAAACAGGGCACCATCACCAACACCTATGGCTTTTTCAGTCTTACCCTACCGGCGGATAGCGTTGAACTGTTGTTCTCTTACGTGGGCTACGAAGCTCAAAAACTAAGCTTCCTGCTCGACCAGGACATCCAGCTCAACATTAAACTCTCCCAGGGACAAATCCTGCAGGAAGTCGAAGTCGTAGCTGAAAAAGTGGATCGCATTGAGCGCAACACCCAAATGAGCCAGACTACCGTGCCCGTAGAGCAAATCAAAAAACTCCCCGCCCTCATGGGCGAAGTTGACATCTTCAAAACCCTGCAACTCCTGCCGGGCGTGCAATCCGGTGGCGAAGGCCAAACCGGCCTGTACGTGCGCGGCGGCAGCCCCGACCAAAACCTCGTGCTGCTCGATGGCGTGCCCGTCTATAACGCCTCCCATCTGCTCGGCATCTTCTCCGTCTTCAATGCCGATGCCATCCGAAATGTAACCCTCACCAAAGGAGGCTTTCCCGCGCGCTACGGAGGCCGCCTCTCCTCGGTGCTCGAAATTAACATGAAAGAAGGTAACCTCAACAAATGGCAGGGCGAAGGCTCCATCGGGCTAATTTCCTCCAAAATCACCCTCCAGGGCCCCATCCAAAAAGACAAAACTTCGGTGCTGTTTTCTGCCCGGCGCACCTACGTGGACCTCATCGCCCGCCCCATCATCAAGGCAGCAGCAAAAGCAGAGGGCATACAAGTC
>WGBN01000264.1 GCA_015494245.1 Saprospiraceae bacterium
ACTAAACGCTAAACGCTAAACACTAAACGCTAAACGCTAAACAAAACCCCACCAATCACCGACCCCCCAATCTAACTGTCAACTGTCAACCGTCAACAGTAAACTAAAAAAACTCAAAGCCTCCCCACCTTCACGACCATTACTCCTTCATCGCTGCGCAGTTGCAGCAGGTACATGCCCTCGGGGAGGGCTGTTTCAGCTTGTATTTTCCACTCATACGATTGGCTTGCAGAGAGTTGACCCAGTTGGCGATGCCAGAGTGTTTGGCCGTCGAGGTTGAGCAGGCTGAGTTGAGCGTTGTGCAGGGTTTCATTTCTCTGCCCGCCGCAGGCTGAGGGTTGCAGGCAGGGCGAAAGCCGGACATAGAAAGCCTCTTTAAACGGATTCGGATATACCCCCATGGCGAGGGAGAGGCCCATCGGCTCTTCTGTGCTGCTGACGCAGGAGGTGCTGAACTGCAGACTCACCGGCTCCGTACTTCCAGACTGGCAGACGCTGCTGAGTTGAAATTCGTACTCCGTGCAAAACTGCAGGCCAAAGAGGGTGATCTCCGAGCCCTGGTAAGACAGTTCTATCCACTGGCTGCTGCCCGTAGGGCGGTAGCGGATGGTATAGCTGAGTGCATTGGTGCCGCTGCCGTCCCAGCTGATGGTGGCAGAGTTGGAAGTGGTATCGCTGAGTGTCAGATTGCTTGGGAGAAGGCAAGGGGAGCCGGGTTCGAAATAGGCCGTCAGGGTGTCGCCGGTTTCAAAAGCCAATTCTATGGCCTCGCTGAATTCATCGGGGCTGAAGGCGTTGTTGGCAACCTCCCAATGGTCGAATACCCATTCCTCGGCGGGCAAGGCCGTGAGCTGTAGGTTGACGCCTGCAAAGTAGTTGCCCACAAAGGGATATGCCTCGGGAACAATGGTGTTGACCTGTACCTCGTTGGGTGAATCGGCGGGCGAAATGGCGACACTCAGCGCATAAGGCCCTTCCACATCATAACAGTCTGAAATGCCCTCGTTGAGCACCGTGCAGCGGGTGTAGATGAAATCCTTGAGGTCTTGTACGTTTTGCTGCCACTCACTCATGGAGCCTCCCCAGCGCTGAATGTGGCGGGGCATCTCCGGCTCAATGCGATCCAACAATTCATCCAGAATGGAGATCATGGAGTCGCAGGTGAAATACGTGTTGAGCATGTCGGCATAGCGATTGACGTAGAGGTCGTGAAAGTCCTGGTTTTCCAGGAGGGCCTGCAACATTTCTGTATGCCCCTCGGGGTCATCCACTAAGCCGGGTTCGTTGTAGCAGGGGTCGGCATAAGGAGAAGGGTCGGGGATGCCGGTGTAGTTGATGTAATGGCCAAAGGTGGCATCCATATCCCAAAGCGTATAACGCCAACGTTTGGCCTGCCCTGTGGGTTTGCGGCCGCGCCACCAGGCTGTGTTCCAAACCAGCCAGTCTTTACAGACGACGTGGGTGTTGATGATCATGTAGTCCACCAGGCTGGTTACATTGAGCTGGCTTTTTACGTAGTCGTAATTTTCCGGATTGCTCATGTCATTGGCCAGGATGAAGTCGTAGAGGTCGTACCAATCGTCCCAGCTGCCGTATTCTTCCCAGGTGACGCCCCAGGTTTTGATGAAATCTATCCACTTGCGGCCCTGGTCGTAGTAGTATTTTGTGAAATCAGAATCATCTACCTTTTCGCGAATTTCGTAAATGCCCCAGTACTGGCCGTTGACGTAGAGCACGCAGGGCTCGTAGGAGCGTTCGTCTAACTCCAGTCCGGCGCGTTGGGAGAGCTCGTGTACGTAGGCGTCGCGTATGTGGGCGCCGCCTTGCTCAAAGGGGTAGTTGTCGTTGGCAGCGGCCTTGAGAATGAGCCGCTGAAACTTGTCGCGATCGGTGATGTCAAAGATTTGTTGGTGGATGGCATTGTTGTAGCCAAACTGATCGCGCGTGATGTAGTCTATGCCTCGCTGACCATAAGCCCAGGAGTCGTTGCCGTGTTTGTTGTATTCGCCTACGGCATCTTCGAGGAAATTGCCTTCGGGGTCGAAGAGCTCGAAGGAGCCTATAGGCTCGGCATACCAGTTGCCGTCCATCAAATCCATGATGTTGTTGCCTGCGATGCTGATGACGTAAATGCTGTGTTCGTCGTCTATGAAGTAGGTGTTGGTTTCTATGTGCCCGTCGAGCACATTGCCATCGGCCGAGATGGAGCGGGCGCGCAGCACGGTGGTTTCGGTCAGTGTAATGGGGCCGGTATAGAGGGTGGAGTTTTGGTTGGGTTCGCTGCCGTCGGTGGTGTAACGGATTTCGGCATTGGGTTCTGTGGTGCTAAGTACTACGCTGACGGAGCCGCTGTAAAATCCGGCCTGGGGGCTCATCTCCGGCTTGGCGCTGTAGTGGTGGTAGCTGTTGGTCGTATTGGCTTCGCCGGGTGTGGGTGTGGTGAAGACACCCCATTCTGTGCTGCCGTCCGATACCCTGCCATAGGAATTGTCTTTCAGGTTGGGAGGTGCGAAATAGTGCACCTCGAGGATGTTCCCCTGCGGGTCGGCCAGCACCACCTGATCGTTGCCGGTGGTTTGCGTGAGCTTAAAATTGGTGTGATAAGCTCCGCCGGAATATTCGTCTTTGCCGTCTGCAAAGACCAGCAGATGCTCGCCCGGAGCCAGGCTGACGCCTTCGGGGAATACCCATTTGTCGGGATTGTTCTCGCGGTCACTGAGGTGGTAGCCGCCGAGATTTACGGCAGCGCTACCGGCATTGTACAGCTCTATCCAATCGGGATGGCTGCCGTTGTTGGAGATGGTGTTCCGGTTGGCTGCCGAATATTCGTTGATGACCACCTGGGCTTTCGCCAAATGCGAAAATGCGAGCAGGCAGCTCAGCAGGAGTAGCGTTTGTGCAGTGCGCATAGTTTCGGAGTTTAGCATCCTTTATCGCCGACTAAGGTAATTCATTTTGCCCTCTTTTGCCGGAAAATTGGTTCAAATGTCGGACATTTGGCGACAAAAGCCATTTTACATGAAGAAAGTGCTGTTCATCAACAAAGCCCATCCCATTTTGCGAAAGCAATTGGAAGCCCTGGGCTATGTCTGTGAAGAAGATTTGCAGTGTGATTTATCTGCCTTTCGGCAAATGATACCCGCTTACGAAGGCCTCGTGCTGCGCTCGCGCCTGCCGGTAGATGAGGAACTGCTCGCTGCGGCTTCCCGTCTGCGCTTCATTGCGCGGGAAGGCATTGGCCTGGAGCACATAGCTGTTGAGGCGGCAAAAGCTCGCGGCATTGCTGTGTTGAACTCGCCGGAGGGCAGCAAAGATGCCGTAGGAGAGCACGCTCTGGGCATGTTGTTGTCCCTGACCAACAAACTCTGCAAGGCCGACTGGGAAATACGCGCAGGCCACTGGCTGCGAGAAGAAAATCGCGCTCGCGAAGTGGGGGAGATGTGCGTGGGCATACTCGGCTATGGCAATACGGGCAAGGCTTTCGCCCGGAAACTCAGCGGGTTGGGTGCCGAAGTCATCGCCCATGACAAATACCTGCAGGACTACGGCGATGCTTATGCAAAGGCCGTTTCTCTCGAAGAGCTTTTCGCCCGGGCTGAGGCTTTGAGCATACACATCCCTGGAGACCCCCAGAATTTTCACTTCATCAATGGCGATTTCCTCGACGCCTTTGCCAGGCCCTTTTACCTGATCAACACTTCGCGGGGCATGGTGCTCGATACGGCAGCCCTCTTAGAACGCCTGCGTTCGGGCAAGGTGGTCGCAGCTGCCCTGGACGTACTGGAATACGAATCCCCCGCCTTGGAAATGCCCGAAGAGACCCTGAATACCCCCGTGCTCAAAGCCTTACGGCAAATGGAAAACGTCTTGCTGACGCCCCACGTAGCCGGCTGGTCTTTTGCCAGTAAGCGAAAACATGCCGAAGTGCTGGCTGAGAAGATACGGTTGACGGTTGACGGTTGAGGGGTTGTCGGTTGTCGGTTGTCGGTTGTCGGTTGCGTTGGTTTATTGTTTATTGTTTGTCGTTGTTTTTGGCGTGGTGAGGTGACGAACATAACGGGCGTAACCATAGAACCCCCGTAGGGGCAGACCTATGTGTCTGTCCTATGTGTCCGCCCTATGTGTCCGCCCTATGTGTCTGTCCCTATGTGTCCGCCCTATGTGTCCGCCCCCCAACCGGCCTGTGTCAATCTGCGCAATCTATGGGCAGAATTTAACAGAAACAGCGCCTATACAATCCCCTTTACATTTTCCCGTTTTGTTTATGAATTTCATCAAAAATCATTTGCCTTATGAAATTTTTGTACAAATTCTCAGTTTGTTTTTTTCTTTTGACGAGCTTATCACTGCAGGCTCAATTTTCTATTGGTGTGAAGAGTGGCTACACCCGTGCCTGGCAGAACTATGGCGAGAACAGAGCCCTTTTGCCCGAAGGTGCCAAAATCCATGTCCACAGCATGAACATCGCTTTGCCGGTTTATTACCGCCTCAGCAAGCATTGGCAGATTGGTCTTGAACCGGCTTATGCGGGTAGAGGAGCAGCTTGTGTGCCGGGCTTTGGGTTGCCGCCGGAGCCCTCTTTTAAGGGAGATACCCGCTTCAAGTTGAACTATGTGGAAATGCCCCTGTCTTTTCGCTTTGAGCAGGCTTTGGGCGGAGACCGGCTTTCCCTTTTTGTGAAAGCCGCTTATGGCTTTTCCTACCTGTTCTCGGGCATTAGCGAAATCATTGACCTGGAGACCGGGCAGATTCTTTACACGGTGGATGTAACAAAGACTTTGATGAGATGGGAGCACGGAGCCTACGCAGGCCTCGGCCTGAGCCTGAAACTGAGCCCCTCTTTGGAATGCATTTTGACTTCAGAGTACTACCACGGCTTTGTAAATGTAGATCCCTTTTTGCCCTCTAAAGCTCGTAGTCTGAGCTTTAATTTGGGAGCTGTTTTGAGCTTGTGAGTAAAATGAGGCACTTTTTGCTCTTTGTATTTTTGTATGGGCTTTATGCCTCTTTTCAGCCCTTCTCTGATGTCGTCTCTTCGGGACATTCAGCTTTAGGTCATGTGTTGTACGAGCAATACACCTATCTGCCTTGTGAGCAACACCTAAACGGCCCTGCCAGCCTGTGGTTCAACAATTACGAGGCGGTGTACGTGCATGATGAGGTGCTCCCGGAGACTGCTGTGGAGACGCAGGGGAATGAAATCCTCGCCACCCCGGGAGATGAAGAAGGTTTCCCTGTTTACATAAACATCAAAGACGATGTGTTTATCTTTAAAGATTTTGTGGGGCTTTCTTTTGTGGCCTCTATTATTCGGGACTCGCTTCCTAAGATTGATTGGCACATCTTGGATAAATATAGACAAATAGGAGGCTATTCCTGCCAAAAAGCAGAGGGAGAATTTGCCGGAAGGCTGTATGAGGCCTGGTTCGCCAGGGAGATTCCTGTACCCTTTGGGCCTTACAAACTCTGGGGTCTGCCGGGGCTCATCCTCGAGGCGAAAACGGATGATGAAAGCGTGCAATTTCTGTTTAAAGGTCTGGAGTTGTCGAACAAATTGGAGGGAGAAGTCTTTGTGCCGTCTAAAGGCAAGAGCTCTTTCAACTCCTATGCAGAGTATCTCGAAGCCTGTGAAAAACGGAAAATGGAAATGATTCAAAGAGCAAGGGCTGAAGGCCATTTGGGATTTTCAATCACGGATGCCCCCTGGGACTGCAAGATTGAGATTAGGGAGTAATTAAAGCAATCACTTTGTCTAAGGTAAAACATGTCTCTGCAAAAAAGTGAATTCAAAATCCCTGAGTTGAATGCTTTTTCTTATCTTACAGCCTTATGGCTCTAAAGGCATGTAAATGAAACCTTTTCTGCTTTTTGCTTTTTTATATGGGCTTTACACCGTCTTTCAGCCCGTCTCTCATGTCGCATCTTCGGGGCATTCAGCCTTAGGCCATGTGTTGTATGAGCAATACACCTATCTGCCTTGTGAGCAACACCTAAACGGCCCTGCCAGCCTGTGGTTCAACAATTATGAAGCGGTGTATGTGCATGATACATACCCCAAAGAAAGTGGTATGGATGCTCAGGGGTTACAAATCAAACTGGTTTCAGGCGATGAAGAGGGCCTTCCCGTTTATATGAATTTAAAGACGAAGGTTTTGATCTTCAAGGATTATTTCGGCTTTTCTCCGCTCGCAAGCATCATTCAGGACAGCCTGCCGGAAATTTCCTGGCATATTTTGGATGAACACAGACAAATAGGAGGACACCCCTGCCAAAAAGCAGAGGGCGAATTTGCCGGAAGGCTGTATGAGGCCTGGTT
>WGBN01000265.1 GCA_015494245.1 Saprospiraceae bacterium
AAGATATACTTTATTTCATTAAAACAAAAAAAGGGGGCTAAAAAAGCCCCCAAAAAAATAAGAATGCGTACAAAGTTCAGAATCTCAAACAGTCAAATGCTCTCCAAAGCAACAGGACGTCAGAAAAATCAAGGGTGTAAGTTTTTCGTTGACATTCAAGGATCTATAGCAATTTAGCCATATCCCGGATAAGTATTTTTCCCCGGTTAAAATAGATGAGGTTCATTTTTTTGAGTTCATTGAGCACCAATGTTACCGTTTGCCGGCTGGTGCTGGTGATGTTGGCGATATCCTGGTGTGTTAAAGGGTGTTGCAGCAAAGTTTCATAACCGACTTTACGTCCCTGGCTGCGGGCTGTTTCCTTGATAAACTCCACAATGCGCGTGCGTGCATTTTTTAAGATCAGAGATTCCACCCGAGATTCTGCCTGTGCCAGGCGCTGGCCGAACCACTTCATCATAAAATGGCTGAAAGCAAAATTGCTGCTCATCAACTGGCGCACGGTGCTTATGGGCACCTCAAACAAAACGACCTCTTCCCGCAGAGCCTGGGCAAAATCAACGCGTTTTTGCTGGCCGACCAAAGCCATTTCTCCAAAGATGGCCTTGGGGTGCATCAGATGCTTAATGATCTCCCGCCCGTCTTCCGAATGGTTTGTAATTTTTACGGAGCCTTTAATTAAAAAGTAAATTTGCGTGGCCTCTTCATCGGGCAGATAGATAAAGGAAAAACGCTTAAAAACGCGGCGCGTACTCGTACTTATCATCAATTCCTGCTCCCGTTCATTCAGCATATCCAGAAACGAAAAGCAATCCGGTAAACTGGGATATTTTGCAACAGGTACCATCTCCATGATTTTTGCCATTCAGTTTAGAAAGCCGAGCAAAATTTTGCGTCAGCAAGCTGATTTTTCAACTCGTTTTCAGCCTTAAGACACAAAAAAAGCTCCTGCCCCCTACTCCCCGGCAAAAAAATCAAAGATGCGGGCCTTCAGGTACCACTGCTCCCTGTGAGCAATCTGCTTGCGCAAAAAGTCCAACACAGCCTCATCATCCTTCATGTCTCTGAGCAAAGGCCTATGCCCCATTTGACCCCGCAAATGCTCAAGCAACACTTCAGGCGGCGTTTTCAGATACACGCATACACCCCTTTCCAGCATCCAATCGGCATGATCAAAAAAACAGGGCGTACCGCCTCCGGTGGCCAGCACAAGGCGGGGGTGCGCCTCCAGCACGCGGCGCAAGGCACGGCCCTCCATTTGCCGAAAGGCAAACTCTCCAAACGCCTCAAAAAGGGCAGCAATACTCCGGCCTTCTTCCCGCTCAATATACCCGTCTAAGTCCACAAAAGGCCAATCCAGACGAGCCGCCAGGCTGCGCCCCAAAGTCGTTTTCCCACAACCCATAGGCCCCCACAGAAAAACCCTGCCAGAATCTGCAGATAGATACTGCCTGAGAAAGCGCCAAAGCGCTCCATCTCGTACTTTATGTGTATTTTTGCTCACCCTTAGTGGATATCTACCCCTTTGCAAAAGGGAAATGTGAAAAATTCAATCGTTTATAAAACACAAAATTACGAGCCATGAAGCAGATACTCAGCCTTTTTGCCCTTTTCTTTTTGCTCCTGCCCTCAGGTTGCCAACAGGAAAAAGAAAAAGGCGTTGAGACCCTGCCGGCAGATGGAAAGATCTCTTCCATCATCCGAAATCCCGTATCCGCCAATAAGGTGCAAGACACCGTTAACGTGGCAAAAATGACCTTCACCGAAAAGAATTTTGACTTCGGCACCGTCAAACAAGGTGAAAAAGTAACACATGTCTTTGAATTCACCAACACGGGGCGCATCCCCCTGCTCATCAGCGATGCCCGCTCTACCTGCGGCTGCACCGTGCCCGAATGGCCACACGAAGCCATCCCTCCGGGAGAAAAAGGCAGCATCAAAGTCGTCTTTAACACCGCAGGCAAACACGACCAACAAAGAAAACCCGTAACCATCACAGCCAACACCTACCCGTCCGAAACTGTCATTCAACTGACGGGTTTCGTAGAGGCTGACGACCAATAAACTTTCCAAACAAAACCACAATCAAATGGATTTTTTACTGCTGCAAAGCCAACCCTCGCCCTACGGCAACCTCATTTTTCTCGCCCTGCTCTTTGGCGTCTTCTGGTTCTTTTTAATCAGGCCCCAATCCAAGCGCCAAAAAGAGCAAAGGCAATTTGCCGACTCCATACAAAAAGGCGATGAAGTCGTTACCTCCGGAGGTATCGTAGGCCGCGTCAACAAAATAGAAGGCCCCATCGTCACCCTGGAGACAGCCAATAAAACCTACCTGCGCGTCCTTCGCAGCGTCATCTCCAAAGAGATGACCGAAGCGCTGCAGCAGGCAGGCGGAAAAGAAGAAAAGTAAGCGCAATATGTCGGAAAAGACATCTCCCTACCCTGCCCTGCGCTCAGACCGCTGGCTCCTCGCTATATGCATGGGGCTGTCGCTCGTCCTTTGGCTCATCACAAAAATGGGGCAGAATTACGATTATGCCTACACCATTGAACTGGAGTACTATTTGCCGGAAGGATTCGCCTTTCGGCAAATGCCTCCACGCCAACTGACCCTCTCTGTAAGCGGTAGTGGCTGGAATATGCTCAAATACAACATCGCCGGAAAAAAGAAAAAAAAGCTAAACCTGGAAATTACCCAAACGACCGACCACACCCTCTTTCCCAGTCGCATCAAAACGCAAATCAATAAATCCCTGCGAAACTTCAACCTCTATATGACTTCCTCATCTCCGGAAGTACTGGAAATCTACCTCGACACTCTGGCCCGGAAAAAAGTGCCGCTCATCTTGCAGGGAAAAATCGAAACAAGCCCCATTCGCCACCTGCTTCGCCCTCCTGTATTGAAGCCCGACTCCATACAGATATCAGGCGCCAAAAGCTTGCTCGAGGGAATCAGCCAATGGCCTACAGCCAAAATAGAAAAAACAGACATAGACGAATCTATGGAGATACCCATAAAAGTCGCCCCTCCTGAAAATGAACTATTGAAAATCAGTCCGCAAGAGGTAAAATTGCTTATTGAAGTGGAAGAGCTGCTGCAAAAGGAATTTTTCGTACCGGTAAAAATCGTAAACCCGCCACAGAGCGACAGCCTGGCCATATTCCCTGCTCAGGTACAAGTCAAAACCTCTGTCGGCAGGTCTTACTACGACAGTCTTCAACCCACAGATTTTGAAGTCATAGCCGATTTTTCTCAAGTAAAGCCGGGTTCAGACCAAACAACGCTGGCTTTGCAATGGGGCAAAAAACCGGCTTATGTCGAATCGGCCAACTTCTCTCCTCAAGCCATTGAACTGCGCCTCTTTAAAAAGGAAGAATAGCTCTCAACATCTCCCGCTTTCCGGGCGGCCCCGGCAGACGCTCTACTTCAAAGCCCGCAGCCTGCAAATGCCGGCGAAAAGCGCCCTGGGCAGAAAAAGTCGTCAGCACCCCTCCGGGCCGCATAGCCCTGCGCACCTTTTCCACCATCTCCGCGCTCCAGCAATCGGGTTGTACAGAAGGCGCAAAAGCATCGTAATACACCAGTTCGTAAGCAGCTTCATCGCTCAGTTCGTCAAAAAAAGCATGACGTTTTTCCAGACTCATATCTGCCCCTCCCCCCATACAGCCGGTCGAAAGTCTGCAGACTTTGCCCCAGGGAAGGCGATGCATCTCCATAAAAAGTGCAGCCTCTGCCTCCTCCATAGACAAGACTGAAGTGTAGTTCAGACGAGCTGCAAGTTCCACATCAACGGGATAGGCCTCCATAGCCGTATAGCGGATATGCAAGCTCCGCTCACGCGCATACAGCAGGCTCAAAAGGGCATTCAGCCCCGTACCAAACCCCAACTCGAGTATGGACAACTCATCCATGTCTCCATAACGCTCATGGGCATAGGCCAAACCCGCCCGGATATAAACATGCAAAGACTCCTGCACCGCGCCGTGCAGAGAGTGGTAGCTCTCCCCAAAAAGAGGCGAGCGCAGGCTGTGAGAGCCATCCGAAGTCAGGATGAGTTCAGGTCCGGAGTCCGCCATGAAGCGCTTCTTCAAGAGCAGGGACACTGATGGCCAGGTGAGAGCTGTTATAAACGCAAACGCCATCCGAAATCACCAACACCTGAGGGGATTCATGCCTCACGCCAAAGCGCTCGGCAACGGCATTCGACAACGACCTGAAGCGAAGGAGGTCCAGATAATAAGGTCTCCATTGACTTTCGTCAAATGACCACTTACTCTCCAATCGCTCTTTGGCCATGGAGCTCAAAGGGCAGCGCGTGCTGTGCTTAAAGATCATGCACAACTGCTCTTTGGACGCAGCGAGAAGCTCCTCCAGGCCGGCCATATCTTCAAGCGGAATCCAGGAAATTTTTGACACGATGTTTCGGATGTTTAAGGCAGCAGCGCCCCCAAAATATCTCCGGCTACAGCAGGGGCTGCGCCTTCTTCCAGAGACCAGGTGGGGCAACCATAGCCGCGGTTGCAGGAAGATGCCGAAAGAACAAGGGCTGCAAAAGCAAAAAGGACGAAGATTTTCTTAACTGATTTCATCACGTCTAAGTTTTAAATATGTTCAGGGAATACAAACATGAAGCAGCAAAAACTGCGCCAATCTTTTATGGTGTCGGAACAGAAATCTCCACTTTTCCGAAATCACTTCAATTTGCAGGGCAAAGATATAAAAAAAGAGAAGGAATGCCGGGCATTCCTTCTCTTTTTTGCATACGACATCAATACTTGAT
>WGBN01000266.1 GCA_015494245.1 Saprospiraceae bacterium
GAGCGGGAGGCCCGCCATTATATGGGGACTATCGTTATTCAGAACTTGCCACAGGCCAACAAAACTTTTTTGCTGGTTGATGGCCAGCAGCGCATCACTACGCTTTCTTTGTTTATCCTGGCTTTGGTCAAGGTGTTAAAAGAACTGGTAGAGCGGGGAATTGAACCCGAAGCCAATCAACAGCGCATTGATAAAATCCTCAACTCTTATATTGGTGAAAAATCCATTGCGCGGCTTTACTATGAGCCGAAGCTGGAACTCAATGAAAATAACAATAGCTTTTACCAAACCCGAATGTTGGAGTTTAAAGAGCCGCTGCACTTGGGAAAACTTCGCGATAGTGAGAGGTTGATTTATGAGGCTTATTTGTATTTTCATCAAAAAATAAACAATTATTTCTCTGAGCTGTCCGGAGAGTCCCTGGGTAGGTTTTTAGAGCATGTACTGGATGGGCTGGTGTTCATTCAGATTGCCGTAGATGATGATGTGAGCGCTTATACTGTTTTTGAGACGCTAAATGCTCGTGGTGTTGAATTGACTGCAACAGATTTGCTAAAGAATTATTTGTTCGCATTGGTCGCTAAACTCGGGAAAGATGGCAGTGAGTTCAAAATCCTGAAGGAAGATTGGCAGGGAATAGTAGATATGGTGGGGTTGAAGCATTTTCCGGTGTTTTTGAGATTTTATTTGAATTCGAGGCAGGAGCTGGTGCGCAAGGAGCGTTTGTTTAAAGAGATTAAAAAGGATGTGCGAGATGCCAAGGGCGCTGTGGAGTTGATTGAAGCCTTAAAAGAAGCGGCTTATTTTTACGCTGCCCTTTTAAATCCGGAAGACGATTTTTGGTCTGAATATAAAGATGCTGTAAGTATCAGGGAGTCTTTGCGGGCGTTGTCATTATTTGGTGTTGTCCAACCCCAGCCTCTGCTTTTTGCCATCAACAGAAAAGAAAAAAACTGGCTGTCTAAGGTTTTGAAATGGCTGGTGGCTATTTCTTTTCGTTACAATGTTGTTGTTGAATTGGCTGCGAATGCCATGGAGAAGGCTTATAACGAAATAGCTGTCAAAATAGAAAGAGGAGCGATAAGCTCTCTGGCTGAAATCAAAGAAGGACTTCAAGCTGTCTATGTGCGCGATGAAGATTTTGTCAATGCTTTTAAGACGAAATCCATCTCCACCGGGGGCAAAAACAGGCAGCTGGTTAAGTATATTTTGACGAAAATTGAAAATCAGCTTGCAGGAAAGGGCTATCACTACACAGATGCTACTTTTACCATAGAGCATATTTTGCCGGAGCACTATGGCGGACACTGGAGCGAGTTGTTTTCTAAACAAGCAGAGAAATATGTACACCGCCTTGGCAATTATACGCTTTTGGAAGTTGGCAAGAACAGAGAAGCCGGTGATAAGCCCTTTGAGGAGAAGAAGGCTCTGTATCAAGCCAGTCAATTCAAACTTGCTCAGGACTTGCTGAAGTATGAAGAGTGGAATATTGCATCCTTAAATCAGCGTCAGGAGCAAATGGCTAAATGGGCGAAGGGTATATGGAAAATGTGAGCATTTATTCACTCCAGCACCCATTCCGTCCCGTCCTTACCATCTTTTAGCGTTACGCCCATGTCTTTGAGTGCGTCGCGGATGAAATCCGACAGGGCCCAGTTTTTTTCCTGGCGGGCTTTTTGGCGCAGTTCGATGAGCAGTTCGATGAGTTTGTGGAGCAGTTCAGCCTGGCCGGAGCCGCCCTCGTCGGTGGGGTCTTCCAGGCCCAGCACATCGCTGATGAAGGTGGGGAAGGTTTGCTGCAGCCGCTGGAAGGTCTCGGGCGTGAGTTGCTCGAAGGAGGCCTGGCCGCCTTTGAGGGCGTTGATGCGGTTGACGAGTTCGAAGAGGCGCGCCAGGGCTTTGGGGGCGTTGAAGTCGTCGCTCATCTCTTCATAGACCTGGTCGAGCAGGCGGTTGATTTCGCTGTCGAGTTCGCCTTTTTGGCCCTGGCCCGGATGCCTCATGCCGAGCAGGTGGCGGCGGGCTTCCATGAGGCGTTTAAAGCCCTTTTCGGCAGCCTGCAGGGCTTCATCGGAGAGGTCGAGTGTACTGCGGTAGTGCGATTGCAGCATGAAGAAGCGTATGACCATAGGGTGATAGCCCTTGCTGATGTGCGGGCTGTTTCCGCTGATGAGTTCCAGGGGCGTGATGGTGTTTCCGTCGCTTTTGGACATCTTGCGGCCGTTCATCAGCAGCATGTTGGTGTGCATCCAGTAGCGCGCCGGAGCATGGCCGCAGGCGCCGTAGTTTTGGGCAATTTCGTTTTCGTGATGGGGGAATTTCAGGTCTGAGCCGCCACCGTGAATGTCGAAAGTTTTGCCCAGATATTTGGTGCTCATCACGGAGCATTCCAGATGCCAGCCCGGAAATCCCACCGACCAGGGCGAGGGCCAGCGCATGAGGTGGGAGGGGTCGGCTTTTATCCAGATGGCAAAATCGGAGGGGTGGCGTTTTTCGTCCTGATTTTTCAGGTCTTCGCGGCTGAGGGCGATGAGCTCTTCGATTTTGCGGCCGGAGAGTTCGCCGTATTTGCCGGTTTCTTCCGCATATTTGAGGGTGTCAAAATAGACCGAGCCATTGACTTCATAGGCATATCCCCGCTTGAGGATTTCTTTGACGGTTTCAATCTGCTCGATGAGGTGGCCCGTGGCACGGGGTTCAATATTTGGCGGAAGCACATTAAAAATCCGCATAACCTCGTGAAAGCCGAGGGTGTAGCGCTCCACGATTTCCATGGGTTCTAACTGTTCGAGCCGTGCTTTTTTGCCGATTTTGTCTTCTGCGCCGGTGTCGGCATCGCCTTCGAGATGGCCGACGTCCGTGATGTTGCGCACGTAGCGCACTTTGTAGCCGAGGTGGCGCATGTAGCGCGTGATGAGGTCGAAGGAGATGAATGTGCGCACATTGCCGAGATGCACATCGCTATATACCGTAGGGCCGCAGACATAAATGCCGATGAATCCTTCGTGCAGGGGCTTGAACTCTTCCTTCTTGCGGGTGAGGCTGTTGTGTATTTTAAAGCTCATGTTCATGGCTGCGGCTTTTGTATTTTGGCTTTAGCCAAATGGTGTAGCGCTTTGAGCCGCAAAGGTAAGGATTTTTAGCTGTTGGGGCTACTCGATGAACACGATTCTGGCCACGAGGGTATCGGGTTTTCCGAAGATGAGTTCGCTGGTGCTGAAGACCAGATAGACACCCGTGGAGGCTCTTCGGCCGTTGTAGTCGCGTCCGTCCCAAATGGCTTGGCCTCCGAGGGCTGTACCTTCGTAAATGAGGCGGCCGTTGAGGTCGGTGATTTTGAAATTGGCATCGCGAGCCAGGCCACTGATGGCGATGGGGCCCTGGTATTCGGGCCTTACGGGATTGGGGAAGACGTTGGCCACAGGTTCGTTGACCTGGCCTCCTTCAATGGCTTCGCCCCGCATGAGGACGATGCCGGCACCGGTGGCAAACCAGATTTCTCCCGTTTTGGGGTCTATTTCAATGTCTATGACCGTGTTGTCGGGTAGCAGGCTGTTTTCGGCTGTGAGGTGGGCGAGTTGCTCCTTGCCGTCGGGAGAGAGTAGGAAGGCTCCGTTTTCGGTGCCAAACCACTTGCGATTGGCGCCGTCAATGGCGATGGAGAGGATGTTTTCGGTTTCTAAGAGGTAGGCTCCGAAGTCGTCGAGTTCGCCTATGCGTTTGTTGCCTTCGCAGAGAGATTCGTTGAAGGGGTCGTCGCCACAGGCAAAGGCGATGGGGCCTTTGGTGGTGCCTACCCAGACTTCGCCATCGAGGTCCACGGCCATGCAGTTGACGGTATTGTCGGGCAACAGGCTGTTGGCAGTAGAGATGACGCGGCAGCGGTCGTCTTCGGGATCGTCCATATTGCCCTCATCAAAAACGAGAAGCCCGGCATTTGCTTCGTTGAGGGAAAACCACTTGTAGCCGTTTTGGTCAATGGTGATGTGGGCTACCGATTGGTTGCCACAGGGGGTGTTGAAGCACTGCCATTCGCCATCGGCTTTGAGCACGCAAATGGGTGTGGGCGAGTAGTTGTTGCTAATCCAGAGGTTTTGACTTTCGTCAAATGCAATCCCTGCAACGCGGGTATGAAAGGTATCGGCGGGATGTGTCTGGAGCGGGGAGTTGTCTTTGTCGTAGAGGAAGAAGTTTTCGCCATCGTATTTGTAGAGTCCGTTGTAGAAGGAGGCGGCATAGACCGTTTTTCCGTCGGGATGTGGTAAGACCTGGAGGAAGTCGTAGGAGCCGGCCAATTCCGGATGGGTGTATTGGTCGTGGGTCAGCCAGACGCCTTTTTTGAATTGCAGCAGGCCGGTTTCGCGCAGGAGCACGTTCCAGTTGTCTTTGACGCCGCCGGTGGCGACCCAGACCTCATTTCCCGAAAGGGTGAGCGAATAGACATAATGCGTGGAAGGGGAGTTGTAATTGATGGTGGAGCAGCTCTCATCGCCTGCATAATGCACGTAGATGGAGCCCCACAAGTCAGCGAACCAGACGTTGCCCTGCTCGTCTTCCTCGGCGGCACGCGGGCGGTGCAGGCAGTCGGGGGCAGGGATGTAGCTCTCATCGGGCTGGAAGTAGAGCACCTTCCCGTCCGAAATGCTGCCGGGCTTGTCAAAACCCGCCATGAGACGGGTGGGCCCTTCCGTGAGAAAGGTGAGCTCAAAGCCGAAAATGGAGTAGATGGAGGCCGCCGTTTGCCCGTCGAAGCTAAAGATGTCGTCGTCCGTGCCAACGTACAGCTTGCCGTTGAAAGAGGCCAGGGCACGGGCGGTATAATCGGAGGGAAATCCGTTGCTCTCGTCCAGACGCTCCCACTGCCCGAAGTCTTCGATAAAGGGATGCTCCGGATTAATGCGATACAGCCCGTCTTCCATGGCTGCATACAGCATACCCTGATAGATAGCCAGGTCGAACACCGTCTGATCGGTAAAAGTGGTAAAGGTGAATTCCTGCTTGCTGAGATCGAGCAGCGTAAGCCCAAAGTTGGTAGCCAGATAAGCCTTGTCGGGCCCGTCCATGAGGATTTCGAGGACTTCCTTGTCGCCCGAGATGGCATTGAAGTTTTGCAGGTCGAAGAGGGTCGTGAGCTGCCCGTCGTGCAGCAGGTCTATTTTGTTGTTGGTGTAAACGACCATGAGCGTTTTGCCTTCGCGGTTGTAGGCGACTTTCTGCACGCCGGTTTCACTCAGGGCGTTGATCTTGTCCATTTTGAATTTGGAGCCATCGCTCTTGTCCACGACGAGCAGTGCCCAGGGTGTGGCGAGATATACGTAGTTGTCGCTCTGTGCCACATCTATGGCCTGATGGTAAGAGAAATGGCTGCGCCAGCCTCCAATGGGCAGGGTAGAGGTCTGGGCCCGGAGGCTCAGGCCCAAAAGCAGGCAGCTTGCAAGGAGCAAGAGACGCAGTTTAGCAGGTATAGCAGGTTTTTGGTCGTTTATGGGTGTAAAGGCGCGCATAGATGTGTGTTTGTACTCAAAATCCCCTTCAAAACGCCAAAATGGGCTCGGGATTGTTTGTTAAGAATGTGTTGTGTGAGAGTTGTTAAATATAACCCCCTTCCCCCTCCTCATCAACCCATTTCGCCCACAAATTGTATCTTTGTCAGGAACAC
>WGBN01000267.1 GCA_015494245.1 Saprospiraceae bacterium
TGATATGGCAGACTGTAGAGCAGGACGTTGAAGACTTCTCTGACTTTCTCAAAATCTTCCTGCTCCAGGGCATCGGCTACATCAAGGGCGTAAGCGCGCACCTGGGTAGCCGAGGTATTGCTGAAGGCATGTACCAAATACTCCAGCATGGATTTTTTAACCTCCCGATTGGGATAGCCCAGGGTATAGAGCTCCCGCCCGGCATCATATTTTTTGATGGTCAGGTAGCCCGTCTGAAACAGCAGGGTGATGATGTCTATATGTTCAATCTCAAAGGAATCAAAAGCAGCATCACCCACCTTTATATCGTCAAAATCATAATAAACTTCTTTGCGAATCAGGTTAATGAGGAAGGTAGGCGTAGCGGTTTTGAACCAGTAGTTCATAAAAACACGCTTGGTAAAGAAATTGAGTACGGAAAAAGGGTTGTACACAAAATCCGCACCATTCCAGCTATAGCCGTTGTACCAACGTCGTATTTCGTCTATCAATTCCTGCTCTGACAATTGGAGATTTTGGGCCGTAAACGCTATGTGCTCTGAAAAAAAATGTTCCAATTCCTCCTGCGTATAACCGAGCAAAGTATTGCTCCTATGGTCTTGCAGACTCAGATCATCCAGATTGTTCAAATCCGAAAAAATGCTCACGCGGCTGAATTTGGATACGCCTGTGATGAACAACATGCGAATATAAGGATCGCTGTCCTTAATCACCGAATAAAAAGTCTTAAGCACCTGCTGGTTTTCTTTAGCCTGTGCTATCTTCTCTCCGAGGTAATCTATAATGGGCTTATCGTACTCGTCTATGAGCAAAACCACTTTCCCTTTTTTTGCCGCAAGGCTTGCAAAGATTTCTCTGAATTTCTTTTCCAGCGCCTCTTCCTCCACTCCGAGATGGTGCTCTTCTATGACCTCATCGAGGAATTCATGCAAAGCTCTTTCCAACCCCAAAGACTTATACCCCAAACTGCTGAAACGGAGATGTATAACAGGATTGGTCTTCTCCCAGTCCCAATGCTCTTCTATCCACAGGCCTTTGAACAGTTCTCTGCTGCCCTCAAACAATTCCTTAAACGTACTCACCAGCAAAGACTTACCAAAACGACGGGGGCGGGAGAGAAAGTAGTACTTTCCACCCGAAGCGAGTTTGTAAATGTGCTTCGTCTTATCTACATAAAGGTATCCGCCTTGGCGAAGTTCCTGAAAGCTTTGTATGCCTACGGGGAGTTTTTGCATGGAACAAAGATAGGGGTTTAATGGAGAATGGAAAATGGAGAATAAAGAATGACCTCTCGGTGCATACTCCGTGGGCGCCGTAAACTCCGGCGGCCCAAACCCACCTCATAAAACGGGGCTATCAAGTTAAACCCACTTAAAATTCGCGAAACTCTTTAGGCTGAGCCTGCCTGCTGGTGAGTGAGCAGGGCCGAACTCCGCGGCAGCAGGCAGGCCTGCCTGCCGGTGCCCCGGCAGCAGGCAGGTTCGATATTCAAAAGAGATCAATCCTCTTGTTGGGCACTCCACGCGATGCGAAGCGAGCGTAAAATCACATTAGAGGCCGCAAGGCCTCCACATTAGCGCCGAAGGCGCCACATCAGAGGCCTCAGGCCTCCACATTTTCCTATCTTTGCCCCCATGCAAAGCACCAGGCTAAAAGTCGGCATCTTCTTCGGCGGCCCTTCCCGCGAGCGCGAAATTTCTTTTGCGGGGGGGCGCACGGTCTATGACAACTTAGACCGGATGCTATTCGAACCGCTGCCCATCTTTGTGGACAGCTATCACAGGCTCATTCTGCTGGATTGGCCTTACATCTACAAGGGCACCATTCGGGACTTTTACCCGCCGGCTTCGGTTTTGCCCGACTCGCCTCACCACTTTCAGATGTATGTTGAAAGCCTGGGAGCGCTTTCGGAGGAGGAATGGCGCGAGATGGCCATGCAGGTAGGCCGTCCGCTCGAGTGGGCGGACTTGCCCGGGCTGATAGACCTGGCATTTCTCGCCTTGCACGGAGAGTTTGGCGAAGACGGACAGATACAGGGTCTGCTCTCCTCGCTCGACCTGCCCTATACCGGCAGCGGGCTGCGTGCCTGCGCCATTGGCATGGACAAGGGCTTTCAGAAAAAGCTCATGGATGCCGGCAACTTCGCCTGCCCCGAAATGTTGGAAGTGAAACGCGATGAGTGGTTTTCCGGTCAATGCACAGCCGCAGAGCTTTACCGCAAGGCCAAAAGCTTTGCCCCCGGACGCATCGTCGTCCGGCCCGCCAACCAGGGGTCTTCCATAGGCGTCAGCATTTTGCCGAAAGGCTATGATGAACAGGATTTGGCGAAAGCCATAGACAAGGCGTTTTTTAAATACTACCTCTCGGCCAGGGAATGGCAGGCCTTGGAAGAATGGCAGCGCATCCAACACCTCCGTCGGCTCAGCGACCTGCGCGAAGGGCCGGGCTTTCCCATGCTGTTGCAGGGCGAAACCGTTTTCACACCTGAAGAGCTGTTGGAAAAACTCAACGCCCTCTTTGCCGACGGACGCACTGCCGGAGTCTCGCTCGAAAGCTATTGGCTGGAGCAAAGCGTCATACTCGAAGGCTTCATCGAGGGCCGCGAGTTTTCCTGCATCGTCCTGCGCAGGGAGGAAGACGGTCGCGCCCGCGCACTGCCTCCCACCGAAATCGTCAAGATGGACCCCCTTTACGACTACCGCTCCAAGTACCTGCCCGGGCTCTCGCGCAAGGAAACGCCCATCCATTTGCCGGAAGGCCAAATCGAAGCGCTGCGGAGGGAATGCGAACGCCTCTTCGACTACCTCGGCTTTGGCGCCTACGCCCGCATTGACGGCTTCCTCGGCAATGACGGACGCATCTATCTGAACGACCCCAACACCACTTCGGGCATGCTGCCCTCCTCTTTCTTCTTCCACCAGGCAGCGGAAATCGGCCTTACGCCCTCGCGCTTTCTGACCTACATCATTGCCATCTCCCTGCGCGAACGGCGCCATGAGCGCCTGGTACGCCCCCTCTTCGACCAGCAGATCGAGCGCCTCGAAGAACTGCTGCGCCAAAAAGCTTCGGGCGAAGCGCAAAAGACCAAAATTGCCGTGCTGCTGGGCGGTTACTCCTTCGAGCGGCACATCTCGGTCGAGAGCGGACGCAACATTTTCGAGAAGCTCGCCAGCTCCGACAAGTACGAACCCATCCCCGTATTCCTCGCCGGCGAACCCGGGCATCACCGCCTCTTCATCCTACCCATACGCCTGCTGCTCAAGGACAATGCCGACGACATCCGCC
>WGBN01000268.1 GCA_015494245.1 Saprospiraceae bacterium
GCTCACCTTGAAGAAGATGAATTGATTTTTAAAATTTAATATTCAGATCCACTCTTAGGCGCAGGGCTTTGTTTTCTGCATCTTTCAGATGAGTGGCCCAAAGCGCCCAACTGTGCAGGACGACCTTGTCCGACAGTGCCACACTCAGGCCTGCGACATGGCCCCTGTAATTGGTGGTCATGGGCATATCGTCGTTGGCAAAGGGGGTGAAGACGGATTCCTGTTCGAGGTATTGAAACTGGTAGTACATCATCCAGTGATTTTTTCGATTTAAATCGCCGAAGGAGAGGCCGGCAACCCAGCCGTTGTTGTCGGCTTCGGCTCCCAAGTTGTGTATCCACTGGCCTTTGAGCTCTGTTTTGCCCAGGACAGAAGGGAAGCGCAGGGAAAGCACCTGAGAGCTGATGTAAAAATCAGATTCATAGACTATGGGGCCTTCGAAGCCGAGGTATTTTACGGCATTGCCACGATTGGGGCCAAAGGCTCCCCGGTCTATGCCAAGTCCGGATTTTGAAGAAACGAGGAGGAAATATCCTCCCGACTGCCATTGCAAAACGGCTTTCTGAGAAAAGGTATGGGTAAACACAGCTTGCAGGCTTGTCAAAACCGGATCGGAAGCTCCGGGCCGGAGGTATCCGAGGAGATAGGCGCCGGCGTACAAGCGATAAAATTTGCCGGAAGGCGCCAAAGTAAAGGCCAGGCCATCTACCTGGATGTCGCTGTCCCAAATCAATTCCGAATACAGGCGTGAAGAGACAAAGCCGTGCGGGAAACGCCCCAGGCGGAAGCTCAGGCCGTTTGCGAAAGCGGGGCGGTAGTTGATGTAGGCCCTGTCCAAAACAAGCGAGATGTGGCGGTAGGGCGAACGGACATCCACATGGGTGGAATGGGCGTTTTCGGGATCAGCCGAAGAGGCCAGGCGAAAGTTGAGGCTCCACTGTTTTTGGAGTGCCAATTGCACACCTGCGCGCACGCGATACCTCATGCGGAAACGCCCGGCGGGCAGGTCGTCTTCGAGGCGCAGGCGGAAATCGCCATAGGGCCGAAAGCGCTGCAAAGCTTCGGGGGGAGTTTCTGTTTCGGCTTGAGGCTTTGCAGAGTCGAGCAGTGACAAATCCAATACCGTCAGTTTCCCCGGCTGGACGCTGACCCAGGCCTCCTGCTCACCTCCTGCAGCCCGCACCTTGTAGATGCCGGGCGGCAGATTTACGCGGGCAGGCAGCTCGTCATTGTCGCTGAGGTGGTTGGCGACCTGTTTGAGCAGTTTGCCTTCGTAGTTGTACAGTTCGTAAGGCTGATGCGGATAGAAAAAGATGCCTCCGTCTTCTACGGGGCGGGTTTCGGTATAGACCATCAGGGTTCCGGAGGCTGCCCGGGGCGTGGTGCCTGTCCCTCCCAAACCGATAAACCGGCGCATGACGATTTGTTGTCCGGCGGGTGAAATGGCCCAGGAGACGAAATCGGCCACAATGGCCGGCTCATCCCGCCAAAGCAGGTAGAGGGGGCGGGTAATGGGATAAGAGGGGTTCGTCAAATCCGGCAACTGGCCATCTACGGAAAGGATGTGGATGTTTTCGAGTGCCTTTAGAAAAGAGAGGCTGATGTGCCCGATGCCGCCCGGGTCTTGCTGCACGGCCGCAGGGAGTTCGCCATCGGGAGAGATCACCGTACAGCCTGCATAATCCTCCGAGCCCAAGACGGCCGAGCGAAACACCCGCCGCGTAGCCGAGCCTGTGGCAACGATATAGGGGTGAATGGGCAGATCCGGCCCGCCTAACTCGCTCCAGTTGGTGATTTTGCCGGTAAAGATGCCGCGCAGCTGCTCACTGCTGAGGTTTTGCACCGGATTGGAGGGATGTACAATCAGTGCAATGGCATCCCAACCGATCAAGGTTCGATGGATGTCTTCGCGCTCGCGCAGGGTCTTACCGGGCAGTTGAGCCGTGCCGGCCAGCTCAGCCTCTCCGTTTAAGATGGCCAGTTCGCCGCCCACACTTTCGGACTCAGTGCTCAGGGCAAAATGCAGATGGCCATAAACGGGCTCTGCTTCCCGCAAAAAATTGGCCACGGTGGAAGAGCCCACGTAGCGAATGCTATCTGTTTGTGCAGAGAGAAAAAGAGGCAAAAAGAAAAGTCCCCAAAGCAAAGTGTGTAAAAGTCGGTTCATCTTTTTCGGTCAAAGATAAACAGATGGCAACTCTGACGCCAATGATTTTTATCACAGGCCCAGGAGGTCCTTCATGCCGAAGCAGCCCTCGCGCCCCTGCAGCCACTCGGCAGCGCGCAAGGCTCCTGCGGCAAAGCCTTCGCGGGAAAAGGCGCGATGGGTGAGTTCCATTTCGTCTTCTCCACTGCGCCAGCGCAAGATATGCGTGCCGGGCACGCTGCCTTCGCGCTTTGAGATGACGGACAATTCGTTGGGGTCAGCGGCCACGCCTTTCACCCATTTTTCTTTGCCGGGGAAGTGCTCAATGAGGTCTTCAGCCAGGTGGATAGCCGTGCCACTGGGTGCATCTTTTTTTTGCAGGTGATGGATTTCCTCCAGCGCGGGTTCGTATTGGGGAAAGCGGCTCATGAGTCCGGCCAGGTAGCGGTTGAGGGCAAAAAAGATGTTGACACCTATGCTGAAATTGGCTGCATAGAAAAAAGCTCCCTGGCGAGCTTTGCAAAAGGCCTCCAGTTCTGCTTTGCGCTCCAACCAGCCCGTAGTGCCGCTGACTACGGGCAGGCCTGCCTCTATGCAGAGGCGGAGGTTGTCGTAAGCCGCTTCAGGCGTTGTAAACTCTATGGCCACATCGGCTGCGGTGGCGCGCAATTGTGCGACATCGGGCTGGTCGCTGCTGTTCAGGCGCAGGACTATTTCATGGCCTGCCTGTTGTGCGAGGCGCTCAATGGTCTTGCCCATTTTGCCATAGCCGAAGAGGATAATTTTCATTTCAGTGCAGTATTTTCTTGAGTATCTCCACCACCCTGTCTGCTTCCTGCAGGGTATTCAGATGCGAAAAGGAGAAGCGCACCATTTTCCGTTTTTCATCGGCGCGAATGGCTTCGAGCACATGTGAGCCTTGTTCTACGCCCGAGCTGCAGGCGCTGCCTCCCGAGGCGCTGACGCCCTCGATGTCGAGCAGCATCAGCAGCAGTTCAGATTTGCCGGAAGGCGGAAAAGAGACGCTCAAAATGGTGTAATGGCTATGCTCTTCATCGCCTTCCACGCGCACGTCTTTGAGCTCCGTAAGCAGGCGATGGCGGAGGTGGCTTTTCACCTTTTCGATTTGGCGGCGGCGCGATTCCATGTTTTCAAAAGCCAGTTTCAAGGCCAGAGCCAGGCCGGCAATGCCATAGACATTTTCGGTGCTGCCCCGCATGTTGCGCTCCTGGGCACCTCCGTCTAGCATAGGGCCGATGATGTTTTTGCTGTTGATGTACACGAAGCCGACGCCTTTGGGCCCGTGAAATTTATGGGCCGAGCCTGAGATAAAACTCAGGTTCAAATCGGCCAGATTCATGGGATAACGCCCTATGCTTTGCACGGTATCGGAGTGAAAGAGTGCGCCGTGTTCTGCGCATATTTCAGAGACAGCCTGCAGGTCGAGCAGGTTTCCGATTTCGTTGTTGACGTGCATGAGCGAGACCAGAGTGGGCCTGTTGTCTTTGGCCAGCAGCTCGCGCAATTCATTGAGGTTTAAGCGCCCCTTTTCATCGGGATGCAGGCGGCGTACTTCGAGGCCTTCCCCTTCAAGGCGCTGCAGGCTGTGCAAGACGCTGTGATGCTCTAAGGGCGAGCTGATGATGCGCCGTATGCCCAAATCGCGCACGGCATTTTTCAGCACCATGTTGTTGGATTCCGTACCGCCCGAGGTGAAAAATATTTCTCCGATGGAAGCGCCGAGATGTTGAGCCACTGTTTTGCGCGCCTGCTCCACGATGGACCTCGCCTGCCGCCCTTCGGCATGGATGGAGGAGGGATTTCCCCAGACATTTGCCATCAGGTCGCAGATATGCTGACGCACTTCAGGCCCCATAGGGGTTGTGGCGGCGTTATCGAAATAAATTCGCATGACTTTTATTTTGCATCATTTCCATGCAGCCACGGCATCGGCCACTTCGCGGGCCAGGCTGCGGGCTTCTTCGGCCGTAGGCGCTTCGGCGTAGAGGCGCAGGATGGGTTCGGTATTGGATTTGCGGAGATGTACCCAGCTTTTTCCCCTTTCGATTTTGAGGCCGTCCACAGTATTGATTTGATTTTGCATTTTGCCCGAGGCATCCGGAGCGCCAAAGCGTTGAGCGAGTTGTTCGAGCAGGGCATCGGGATTCATATCTGCCTGAAGCGGGATTTTATCCTTAATCATTTCGTAGTGGGGATAGCCGGCCCGCAGGGCGGAAGCCGTTTGCCCGCTGCGCAGCAATTGAGCCAAAAAGAGAGCAATGCCCACCATGGCATCGCGCCCATAGTGAAGTTGGGGGTAGATGATGCCGCCATTGCCTTCTCCGCCGATGACGGCGCCGGTTTCCTTCATTTTTTTGACGACATGCACCTCTCCGACTGCAGAGGCGTGATACGCTTGTTCGTAGCGTTCGGCCAGGTCGCGCAGGGCGCGGGAAGAAGAGAGGTTGGAGACCACCGGCCCGGGCGTGCGGCTGAGGATGTAATCGGCCACGGCCACGAGGGTGTATTCTTCGCCGAACATGCTGCCGTCTTCACAGACGAGGACGAGGCGGTCCACATCGGGGTCAACAGCTATGCCGAGATCGGCTTTTTGTTCTTTTACGGCTTTCGCCAAATGCGTCAAATGCTTAGGCAGCGGCTCCGGATTGTGTGCAAAGTGGCCATTCACTTCTCCATTTAGCAGGCCAACTTCGCAGCCGAGTTGTTCGAGCAGAGGGGGCATGTACAAGGCGCCTGTGGAGTTGACGGCATCTACGAGCACTTTGAAATTTCGTTTGCGAATGGCCTCTACGGGCACGGCTTCCAGCTCAAGGATGGCGCGGACGTGCATATCACAGGCCTCGGCATCGGGCAGGGTTTTGCCGAGTTGGTGTACTTCTGCGAAGGTAAAATCGCGCCTGTCGAGCAGTTCCAGCAGTTCGCGGCCATCTTCGGCGGAGATGAATTCTCCTTTTTCGTTGAGCAGTTTCAGCGCATTCCACTGCTCGGGATTGTGGCTGGCGGTGAGCACGATGCCTCCTCCGGCCTGATGGTATGGCACGCCCATGGCCACGGTAGGCGTAGTGCTGAGGCCCTGGTCTATGACTTCTATACCCATGCCACAGAGCGTTTGGCTCACCAGGGCGGAGATCATAGGCCCCGAAATGCGGCCATCGCGGCCAATGACGACGCGGCTTGCAAGACCTCGTTTTTTCAGCCACTGGCCGAAGGCTGCCGCCAATTCGACGGCATCTATGGGGGTAAGGTTATCTCCCGGTTTGCCGCCTATGGTTCCGCGCATACCGGAGATGGATTTGATGAGAGTCATGGGTTGCCCTGTTGGTTCGAGGAGCAAAGGTAAGGAATTGTGCCGCTCTTGGGGGGAGCACGACTTCTTATATAAGGAATATATCCTCTTCCCCATACCCAAATTCGCTGCCATCGTCTCCTTTAAAGTCTTCGTCCATCCCCCAATGAGTCAAAAAATCTTCAAAGACATTGTATCGAATGATGTCGTTGAGTTCTTCGAGGGCGAAGGGGAGGTCCCATTTTCTTTTGTCGCGAACTCCGACATAATTGGAGATGACGCGCACGCAGCTAAAATCTTGATTGAAAGCCCGGCAAGCGAGAAAGAAGGCCGCACTTTCCATGGTTTCCACCACGAGGTGAGGCTCGCGGCCTTCAAAGCGCTTTTTCAGTCTTTCAATGGCACGTTTACGCCCAAGCGCTTTATTGACGGTAACCCCATGAACGCCGACATACTCTCCAAAGAATCCGAAATTGGGGTTCTGCAGGATTCCCTCTTCGTCGAAGGGCGGCTGATTTTTTTCCAACAAGCCCATATCAAATACGCTCAGGAATTTGCCGCTTCCATTTTCGGCTCCAAAGTCTTCAAAGCTGTCAGAGACGACTTCGACCGGAGTTCCGAGAGGGTAGTTTTCAGTAAAGGAGCCTGCAAGTCCGGCATTGATGGCCAATTCATAGTTGCCCTCGCCGCTTGCTCTGCGGTGAGAGAGCAGCGATGCGACTTGCAGAGCCGTGGCAGTCATTCCCACGCCGGTGATGAGGACATCCACTTCGCGCTCATCTATGTAATAACTGAAAAACTTCGCCAAATTTCCGGGAGCCCGGTAAGCAGGCTGGCGCCTGACGGCATTGTCAGACATGTACTTCAAGAAAGGTACAACCTCCATTTCTGTGGCTACCACCACCAACATGGTATCAATCATAACTGTTTATTTTTAAACCAAACTTTCCAATTTAGAGACTTAGGCAGCTTACACCGCCCAAACCTCTTTATTTTGAATGCATTTCCAATCAGGAGTTTAGGTGGTTTGCGCCGCCCAAACCCGTTTTCGTTGAAATTTTGCGTTGCAAGTTAATAAAAGGTGTGAAACCCAGGTAGGGGTGATACTCCGCAGCCACATCCAACTGCCAATGGTTAAACGCATATCCCAACCCTCCATGGATGCGCAGGAAGCCGGTAAATCTGCGCTGCAGGCTCAGGCCCAATCGCAATTGCAAAGCCGGAACGGGGGCATACTCCAGCCCCATACGCCAGGATGGCAGGGCGGCATCAGCAGTTTGCTGCAAATCGAGTAGCAGGCGCAGGTGGTCGTCAAAACTGCGCTCTACGCCCAAACTCAAGCTCGCCGCCCCAAAGTCTCCCCCGACATAAGGCTGCCAGATGCAGCCAAAACGCCAGCCTTCTCTGAGCTGCCACTGCAAGCCGGCCCTCACCGCCAACCCCGTTCGAACGCCATAGCCCTGAACCCACTCCTGCAGGGAGGCAAATTGCACGCCCAGCGCCCAGCGCTCATTGAGCATCCGGCCATAGCCGGCCATCAGGCCGAGATAGCGCTGCTCGGGCGCCAGGCCGTAGGTTTGCATGGCGAGCGTCCAATGCCCTGTCCCAAAAGTCTTCGCCACGGCCAATCCGCTGACGGTCCACTCAGGTAAGCCATAGGGCATAGCCGTCTGCATGGCCAAAACGCCATGCTCTTCCCCCACCCCCGCTGCCGGGTTGCCGGCCCACCAACTCTCATGGGGAGAAGCTGCCCCTGCCCTTCCGAGTGCCACTGCCGCAGCATCCGAAAACAGGGCAGGCTGCTGCGCCCGCGTCAGGCACGGCAAAGACAAGCTGAGGTACAGATACAACATCCACTTTTTCATGGGCGCAAAGGTAAGCAGGGAGGGATGGGGTAAGCGTTGGTTAAACGTTTACAAACGCTTAGCGCCAAGGGGCTCGCGCGCGCGTGTGCGTATGCGTGTATGCGCGGGCGCGCGGGTGTGTGCGCGCGGGTGTGCGCGGGTGACGCGCGCGCGAGACATATCATGTCTTATAGACATGACACGTCTTTAGCAAACAATAATCCTTCATTTTTAAGAAAAATCCCTCCTTAAACCCCACCCCAAATCCCCCGTCAAATTCGTATCTTACCAGCGCAAAAAGCCCCCGCGACAACCACCAAAATCATCCGCCATGAAGTTGCTTTTGACTATTTGCCTGAGCCTTTTTCCGGGCTTTCTCCTCCAGGCGCAAAACCTAAACCTCTCCAACGGTCTGGTCTTCGACGGAGAGCCCTACCTCGCCTCCAATCCCAACAACCCGCAACATCTCGTTGTGGCCTGGATGGGGTGGAAATTCGGGCAAGGGATTGTCATCAAGACCAGGGTCAGTTTTGACGGGGGGGACAACTGGAGTGAAACGGTAGCGCTGCCGCATACAAACAGCGATTTCAGCTCGGCAGACCCCTCCATTGGCTTTGACCGGGATGGGCGGGTCTATATCGCTTACGTGGACTTCAGCGGCTTTGACGTCAGCCCTGTGGAGGGGAGCATTTTTCTTTGCAAATCTGTTGATGGGGGCCTGAGTTGGAATGCTCCGGTAGAAGTCCTGAACATCAATGCCGACCCGGGCAAGCAACCTATTGACCGGCCCTGGATTGCCGTTGACATCTCCGAAGGGCCGCATTCGGGCAACATCTACATCACCTCCATGAATGCCAAAGAGGCTTCGGGCCCTCCTTACAACCCCTACCTCAGTATCTCCACCGATGCAGGCGAAAGTTTTGTCCCCTGGCGCTATCTCGACACCCTCGGCTGGGAGACCAACCTCGTCCCGCAGCCCATGCCGACGCCAACGGTAGCCGCCGATGGCAGCCTGCACGCCATCTATCCGAGTTGGCCCGAGCTGACTTCACCCGCGCGCTACCTCATCGCCTCTTCGGAAGACGGTGGAAACAGCCTGAGCCACCAATTGGTTTTTTCAGCCCAACCCGGCCAAAACCTCAATGAACCGCTTGCCAAAAAAGGCTATCTGCTGCGCAGCGATCCCGCCGATGCCGACCATCTGCTCTTCTTTTATCTGGCCAAGGTCTATGAGGATACAGATGTCTTCATGCGGGAAAGCTTCGACAAGGGCCAGAGCTGGAGCGAAGAACAGCGCATCAATGACGACCCCGTAAACAACGGCAAAATGCAAGACCTCGTCTGGGCCGATCTGGACGAAGACGGCGACCTGGCCGTCTGTTGGCGCGACCGCAGAAATGCCTCCGGCGAAGGCTATGAAACGGATTCCGAAATCTGGTGCGCCATACGCCCCAAGGACAGCTCCGAATTCATGGACAACTTCCCCCTCAGCGATATGCTCGTGCCCTATGACGTCGTATTGGCCCAGTCGGGCAACGACTTCATGAGCCTGCAATTCGCCAACGACACCCTCTACGCCGTCTGGGGCGACCCCCGCAGCGGCAGCCTAAACATCTGGTTCCAACGCCTCGCCATAGACGGACTGACCTCTGCAACACAGCTCATCGCTTCGGAGCAAGCGCCCCTGCACGTCTATCCCAATCCGGTACAAACGGATTTATTTGTGCAAGCAGAAGGCATTGAAAACATCCGCCTCTTCAATGCCAAAGGAGAGCTGGTGTATAGCTCAGATTATGCTACGGCCCCGAAAAAAGTGCAATTACTGTTGACCAATTTGCCGAAAGGCGTCTATTTGCTGCATTGCCGGACGGCACAAGGCCTTTTCACCCAAAAAGTGCTCAAAAAGTAATTCAGAACCAACGCAGGATGGCGCCCTCCAAGCCTAAGAAAACCAAGGTCAAAATCAAGCACCAGCGCCAGAGGCTGATGCCGCGGTTTTGCTCGGCAATGAGTTGAGTAAAATCGGTTTTGGCGGAAGCCTCAAGGACTTGCATGCTGCCGTATTTCTCTGCCAATTCGGAAGGCGAAAAGGTGTGGAGGTCCGATTCGCGACGGTCGTAATTAAAGGCAAAAGTAGCCAGAATTTGATCGGGCTTCAGGTAGAGGTGATAAAAACCTGCCTGACGTATCTGCCCGTGCAAATTCAAGCGCAAGCGCGGGCCAATGAGCTGTTGTTCGGGAATGAATTCACCCCCCGGACCCGACATTTTATAAACGATGTCTCCACCGCCGGCATCGGTCTGATGCGGCAGCTCCAACCACTCATCTTTGCCAATGACATAGGCAATCGGCCTGACAGAGCCCGAGGCCAAGACCATGCGAAACAGCATAGGAACAAATACCTCTGCATTGCGCACCAGATTGCTGTATTGCTCATCCAAAGGAGCTGCACAGAAATAAACATGGCCTTCCCCCCATTCATTTTTAGCGAGAAAAGCCGAACCGTCGCGATAACGCAACAGGACTTCACCCGAAGAAATATTCAAACTGTAATTGCCCTGTGTAACAGGCAGTCGCAGCTGCTCATCCGTGCGTTCAAAGACATCTCGAAAGACAAACTCATCGGTATTCACGCGGGAAACCTGCCTCTTTATTTCTTCCCAATTTCCCGGGCGGGCGGCATGTAAAGCTGCACTGAGACTTCGATAGCTCTCCACATCAGCCTGTGCATGAGGAAAAACAAGAACATTCCCACCATCAGACACATATTGCTTCAGTTCTGTTATCAGGCCGGAAGAGAGTTTGGGCAACTCATCCAGCACGATGAGTTTGTAGTTGGTGAAAGTCGAATAATCCAATTGCGAGGCGGGCTTTTCCTCGTAGCGAATTTGTGGCATGGCCGAAAAAGCACGGCGCAAAGGAGCAGCCGGCCGCTCGCCATAAATGTTGAGCACGGGCAGCTCTTTGCTCAATTCAAAGGCAAAATAATAATGGTCGTCAAACTGCACGGGATAGTCCTCCACTTCCAATTCATCTTCATGCCAGCCGGCTTGCAGCATACCCACGTTGATGGTGTCAATCTCCTGTTTCCCTGCCGGAACATCCAGCGTGCCGGCGGGTTTGGTCTCGCCTTCATGGGTGAGGCTGAGGCGCAAATCCTCCTGCTCTTCCTCCCCGTAATTGCTGACTTTCGCAAACAGGCGATAAGTCTGCCCCATAGCCCGCACCGGATTTTCAAACCAGGCAGAATCTATGCTCACATTGGCCATGGCGACGGCCTGCATGGGCACGAGACTAACCTCAACAGTGCTATCTCGATAGTCGGCAAAATCAGTAACTGAGCGTTGAAAATCCGAGATGAGATAAATTTCTTTTTGATAGCCATCGGCTTTATCCAGTACCGAATGCTGCAACTCGAGAATCTGCGAAAGCGAACGCGTAACGGGGCTATAGGTAATTTCTTCCAGAAAATTCAGCGCTTCTTCTTTTTCGAGCAAGTAATGTTGTCTCTCATTCAAATCATTGGTCAGGATTTGATAGCGGTCTTCTTCTCCATAAGCCTGAATGATCTGTCGGGCGCGTTTCCGGCCGAGTTCTAAGAGCGCAGCATCGCTGCTTTCGGCCTGCATGCTAAAGGAGTTGTCCAGATAAATGCTCACTGCGCGGGGGCCTCGTTTGACTTCTTCTCCCTTTCGGGAAATAAAAGGCTGTGCAAAAGCCAGCACCAGCATCGTCAGTGCCAGCAATCGCATGCTCAACACCAGGAGGTTGCGCAGACGACGACGCGCACTGGTTTCTTCCTGCACCTCTTTGAGAAAACGCACATTGGTGAAGTAAACCCGTTTAAAGCGCCTGAAATAAAACAAATGAATGATGATGGGAATGGCTAAAAAAGCCAATGCCCACAAAAATCCCGGATATAAAAACTGCATAGCGTTTTTTTGTGTTTTTGCCGGTCTTTTGGCATCGCCCGCTTAAAAAAGCCGGAAAGGCCAAATCATTTCACGGAAATGGGCTGCCTGTCGAAAGGGTTCAGCGCCACTCCTCTTACTTTGGCCTCTGTTTCTACGCGGTACTCGGATTTCACGCCTTCTACCAACTTCAACGCTCCGACCAGGCCGCGGGCAAAGATATTGCGCTTTCCCAAATTCTCCATATCCGAGTGGACCACCTTAAAAGGCAGGCGAAAAGACTTCTCCACGACTTCACCGGCAGGTACGGCAAAGGGCGTGTCGAGCACGACGCTGCCCAGTTCGTATTCGTCTATGCGCTTTTCTTTGCGGCGACCACGGGTGTAGCGCTCGATGAAGACCACCTTCACCTGCTCCACCATCTGATCGCGCAAAGAAGTGAAGCGCAAACGCCCCTCGATGTAGCCGTCTTTTTCCGAAACCTCTTCGGGAATAATCAGCTCGACCTTTACGCCCTCAATGCCCAGCCATTGTTTGAATCTGCTTATCATAAGTGCTAATCGGCTATCATCCTA
>WGBN01000269.1 GCA_015494245.1 Saprospiraceae bacterium
ATGATCATGTGGCCGGTATGCACCGGATTGTAGGACCCAAAAAACAAACCCGTCTTCTTCATTGCTGCCCGGGAATTTTCTCGCTGTTGAAAAAATCTTCCTCGAAGAGGTCCTCCAAATCCAGATCATCCCCGCTGACGCGCAGCGGGCTGTGCACCAGCCAGCGGCCATGACGCAGCACCAGGTCTATGCTGTCGTAATAAATACTGTCTTGATAAAGGCTCTCCTGCCCCATAAATTCCTCATTTGGAATGCTGTAATAACACATGGCCGTGCTGTCTGTGAGCAGCTTGCATTCCAGACTGCTAAACTCGGTATGCATGGTCGTAGAGTCCTCCGGCATCATCTGAGCCAGATCTTCGACCAGGGCAATCAGCGATTCCGTTTCGGGCGTACTCATGGCCCGCACCTGCTCAAACTCGTTTTTGTCGAGATGCTCCTGCCACTCGCGGAAAGCCCGTTCGGCAGCCTCAGCCGTAGCCTGCCCTGCGGCCTGCTCATTGCGACAAGCGGACAAGGCAAGCGCAAAAGCCAGGATAAAAAGGAGTATGGAGGTTCGCATAGCGCCGGGGTTTTATCTGCACTTGCCTGTGGGCTGCACAATAACGGGAAAAGACCTTACTTAAACCGTCAGCATAACAGGCATCAGCAACATGAGGATATCCTCGTCTTCGGCCTGCTCAGTGGGCTTGATCAAGGCCGCACGAGTGGGAGAGAAGAGCGAAAACTCCACGTTTTCCGAATCTAAAGCCGACAGCATTTCGATGAGGAATTTGGCATTAAAGGCAATGGCCAGATTATCGCCCTCATAGCTGCAATGCAACTGCTCGGTAGCCTCATTGGCGAAATCGAGGTCCTGAGCCGTAATCGTCAGGGTAGAGGAGTCTATCTCAAACATCACCTGATTGGTGGTCTGATTGGCGTAAATAGAGATGCGCTTCATAGAACTGAGCAAATCCTGGCGACTGACCGTCAGATGGTTGGGATTGTCCACCGGAATCACCGCATTGTAATCGGGATACTGGGCATCTATCAGACGGCAGGAAAGGCGAGAATTGCCCGAAGTAAAGAAGACGAATTTGCTGTCAAAAGCTACGGCCACTTCTTCATCGCTCAGGATGCCTTTGAGCAGGTTCAAAGACTTGCGCGGCACGATGAACTGGCTGGCGACCTTGTTGTCGCCCATGGCCAGATAAGTGTAACGCACCAGCTTATGGGCATCGGTGGCTACCGTGCGAAACTTGTCAAAGTCAATCTGAAAGAACACCCCCGACATGGCCGGACGCAACTCATCATCGGCTGCAGCAAAAATGGTCTTGCTCACTGCACGCAACACCACATTGCCCGGCAAACGCACCTCGTCCTCAGATTCCGGCTGGGGCGTAACGGGAAAATCATCCCCCGGTGCTCCCGCCAGCTTGTACTTGCCATAGGCAGAAGTCAACTGCACCATGTAAGTATCCTCGTCAATATCAAAAGTAATGGGCTGCTCGGGCAACTGCTTCAAAGTGTCCGTCAAAATGCGGGCCGGAATAGCTACACTGCCTTCACCCTCTGCCTCTACTTCCATGCGCGTAGTGATGGAAGTCTCCAGATCTGAAGCCGTAACCACCAATTCATTGCCCGTAATCTTAAATAAGAAGCCCTCTAAGACAGGTATGACCGGACGCGACTGAATGGCTCCGCCGGCCATTTGCAATTGCTTCAACAACTGTGATGAAGATACCGTAAATTTCATGGATTGGATTTTTATCGTTTCGTCGGCCAAAGATACGACAACTTATGGGGAAATGAAAACCTATTCCATTCTTATTTGAACAATCACTCATTAAACCCTACTCATTTTTCCGTCGAGTTTTCCACTGCTTTTTCCACATTTCCACCATTTTGTTGAATTTCAGCCCCCTTAGTCCTGTTTTCAGCCTGCTTTCCTGCAAAATCTTTCCAACACAGAAAGTCTAACTGACTGAAAATGAGAGGCTTATCAAAAGGCAAAATTTACAACAAAAACACAAAGGCTCACAGAATACAAAACAGTAAAATCCCTTGACAAATTTCATAAGTTATTGAAAATCAACGACTTACAATGCAATCAAGAAAGCGTAACAAGAATACGAACACCTCAAACTAAGACAAAACCTCCTGCCCGCTCTCCTCTGACTTCAATTCAGACAGGATGTACACGAGCACACCCAACAGCAGCAAAGCTCCTGCCTGGTGCATGGCGGCAATATCCACAGGAATGCGCCCCACGCTGTGCATAACTGTGAATATCCCCAGCAAAACCTGGAGGCTTAGCGCACTTATCAACATTTTTGCGTGGATAGCTCGCTTTTTATACGAGGATTGCCGGCGACTTTTCCACAGGGCCGTGCACAGCAGGGCGACCAACAGCCAGGCAACGCCCCTGTGCAGCAATTGTACCAGGGCCTTGACCCATATTGCCGGCTCATAATCAATGAAGTTTTGCAGGGATACACCGCTCTGCGTCTGCTGCGCCAACAGGGCAAATAAACTCTGTCCGTGACTGATGGCCGGAAAGAACGGAAACACCAAAGCGGCCCTCATGCCAGCCATCAAGCCGCCCAAAGCAATTTGCAAAAACAAGACGGCCAGCCCCCACTTATACAGACGCAACACAGAGGCCGGCACTTTTCCCGAAGAAGGCGAAGAGCCATAAGTCCGCCAGGTCCAAAGCAAATAAGCGTACAGCGCGGTGGCAATCAACAAATGTACCACCAGTTTATAAGCGCTCACCCAGGTGCGCTTGTCGTCGTTCAAACCGCTCTTCACCATGATCCAACCGAAAACAGCTGCCAGCGATGCCAGCAAAATGACCACGCCCAAACGCTTCATCAAGGCCCTCGAAATCATCCCCCGATACCAAAACCACAAAAAGGGAAGCAAAAACACCATGCCCATGCTGCGAGCCCACAGCCTGTGCAAATACTCCCAAAAATAGATGTACTTAAAAGCCTGCAAATCCATGCCCCTGTGGACCGTCTCGTACTGACGCGCAGCCGCCTGCTTATACGCCTCAAAAGCCTGCTGCCAGGCCTGCTCATTCATCGGCGGCAAAACGCCCTGAATGACAGCCCACTCCGTAATGGACAGGCCCGAATCCGTCAGGCGCGTGATGCCGCCCAGCACCACCTGAAAAAACACCATGACAACACCTATGAACAGCCAAAGCCTGACCGCCCGCGAAGACCCGTTTTGCTTTTCCATCGAATTTTTCTTTTCCACAAAAGTAAACAGCCTTTTAATGGATTTTAATAATTTTTTTTTCTCCCCCTATTATTATTAACTGTGTGGATTCGTGGAAAAGTTTTTGCCCATGCGTCCCTCCGTTTTTTTATCCACCGGCTTTGGGCTCTTTTCCACGTATTTATCCTCCCGATGCCCCCCGCAGGGGAGCTTGTATTTCAGAGGGTTTCCTGGACTTTGCCCACAGTTTTCGAACTTGTGCACAAAACTGTGGTGGGGATAACTACACTCTTTTTCTGCTGTGCATAAAGCAACTCACGGGCGTGCATAAAAATGCAACTATCCACCAAAAATCCCTTTCGGGAGCTTTCTCTTCCTCTGCCTTTCGGCAAATGGTGGATAAGGGTGGATAAGTCTGTACTTATTCATGGCCTTTTCCACGGCAAGGACACTTTTTCCACGCTCCAGGGCGCCGGCAGAGCAGGCAACTTGATGGCATCTTCGACGAGACGCAAAAAGCGGCTGCGGGAAATATTCTCCGCCCCCAGACTCCGCAAATGGCGTGTTTCCTGCTGACAATCAATGAGCCGAAAGCCCTGCTGCTCCAACTGCAGAACGAGATGGATGAAGCCAAATTTGGAGGCATTTGGTCTCAAGCTAAACATGGATTCTCCAAAGAACACTCTCCCCAGCGCTATGCCGTAAAGCCCGCCGACCAACTCATCCTCTTGCCAAACCTCTACGGAATGGGCATATCCCATGTCGTGCAGCTGCGTGTAAGCGGCAATCATGTCTTCGTTGATCCAGGTGCCTCCGCCGCCCTGCTCCTTGGAGCGGGGACTCTCCGCGCAAGCGCGCATCACCCGCTCAAAGGCCGTATCCATGCTGAGCGAAAATTTCTGCCGGTTGAAATAAGGCCTCATGCTGCGGCTGATCTTCAACCTTTCGGGAAACAAAACCATGCGCGGGTCGGGCGACCACCACAGGATGGGGTCAGAGGGGTTGTACCAGGGGAAAATGCCCTGGCGGTAAGCCTCCAACAGGCGCTCCGGTCGCAAATCGCCCCCCACAGCCAGCAGCCCGTCGGGCAAACTCCACTCCGGATTGGGAAACGCTATATCATTTGGCGAAAGCCTGAAAAGAGGCATGGTATGAGGTTCATTCTATGACGGCAGACAAGCCCCGGTCTGTCAGAGCGTCTTTCAAAGGTTTCAACTCTTCCATCGGCGCCGTCTTCACCGTAGCCTTGCCCTTGAAGTGTATGATGTGGGCGAGCTGCTCCGACTGCACACTGTCGTACCCCAGCACTTCCATGAAGCACTGAATCACCCAGTCAAAAGTGTTGTAATCGTCGTTGTAAACCACCAAAAAAGACGGCTCCTCCTCATCGGTCTCGGCATCTGCCGTAATGACCTCCTCTTCCTCCGGCCTCGGAGAGGCCAGTAACAGTTCTTCAAGCGCCATCATCATTTTTTTTTGCAAAGATACGGAGTTTCACCCATAGGGCTTCTTTTCTTTTAATCAAATATCCCTTCTTCTTCCGCAGTTAAAATTTGCCGAAAGGCGAAGGGGGAAATACCTTCGTTTTTGCTTTTAAAAATACCTATTTTGCAACACCTAAACACACACACTATGACAAGAGTTTTTTCTTTGCTGTTGGCCTCTTTCCTGGCCGTTTATCTACAAGCGCAAAGCAGGGACATAACGGTTGACGAACTCATCAACAACTATTTGGAAGCCATAGGAGGGGTCGAAAACTGGCAAAAAATCGAATCCATGACTTTTGCGGGCATGACGCAACTGCAAGGCGTGTATATGCCGGCGACTGTTTATTACATGCGCCCCAAATCTTTCAAAATGGTGGTGGATGTCATGGGTAAGACCTATATAGATTGTACCCATGGCGATGAAGGCTGGACCGTCAACCCCTTCATGGGAAGCGCGGCCCCCCAGCGCAAGTCCCCACAGGATTTGGAGATGGAGGTCAACCGCGAATTTGAAAATCCGTTCATCCATTACAAGCAGAAAGGTTATGAAGTAGAACTGTTGGGGGAGGCACTGGTCGAAGGCATGGAGACCTATCAGGTGAAGCTTACGAAAGAGGACGGCAGAGAATACTTTTACTTTTTTGACGAAACGTACTTTCTGCCCGTCATGATGCGCACCTTCATTCGGCAGGGCGAGATGGAAGGTATGCCTATAGAAGTGTATTTCAGCGATTACGAAGAAGTGGGCGAGGTAGTCCTTGCTTACTCCATAGAGCAGCGCTTGAACGGGCAGGTGTTTATGCAAATAACGGCCGATTCCATCATCCTCAATGACCCTGACATTCGGCCGGAGATGTTTGCCTTTCCAAAGGACGCAGGGGCGGATAAGGAGAAGGAGTAGTGGCAGTTTTTGAGCCCAATTGGGCGCCTTTGAGTTGAATCTGCCCCTGAAGAGACAAAAAACAGTCCCCTTTTTGCCTCTTTTTCTTTATTTCTTGGTGGTTAGCTAAATTTTGTTTTCTTTTGTGGCACTAAACAAAAAAGCGTAGTAACACATCTCGTAGAGAACGATTCTTGCAAGAGGACTAAACACTGATGAAATTATTCAATTTTTTCGCACAAGAGCTGGCTATTGATCTGGGCACTGCCAACACCCTCATCATTCAGGATGGTAAAGTGGTGGTAGATGAGCCTTCGATCATAGCCATGGACAGACGCAGCAATGAAGTCATTGCTGTGGGCTCCAAGGCCATGCAAATGCACGGCAAAACCCATGAAAACATAAAAACCATTCGCCCCCTCAGAGATGGCGTCATCGCCGATTTCCAGGCGGCGGAGAGCATGATCGAAGGGCTCATCCGCATGGTGGGTATGAAGCGTCGCTTTTTCTCCCATTTGAAAATGGTCATTTGCATCCCCTCCGGCATTACCGAAGTGGAAAAACGCGCCGTCTTTGACTCCGCCGATCACGTGGACTCCAAAGAGACTTACCTCATCCACGAACCCATGGCCGCAGCGCTCGGCATCGGCCTGGATGTGGAAGAGGCCACGGGCAACATGATCATTGATATTGGCGGTGGCACGACGGAAATCGCCGTCATTGCCCTCTCAGGCATCGTCTGCGATCAATCCATCCGCACGGCAGGCGATGAGTTTTCTCTCGACATCATCAGCCACATGAAGCGCGAGCACAACATCCAAATCGGCGAGCGCACGGCTGAGCAAATAAAAATACAAGTGGGTTCGGCCCTGCCGAAACTCGACAATCCGCCCGAAGATTTTGCCGTCAGCGGCCGCGATCTCATGACGGGCGTCCCCAAGCAGGTGTTTATTTCGTATTCCGAAATAGCCCACTCGTTAGAGAAATCCATCAACAAAATAGAGGAAGCCGTCATGCGCGCCTTAGATAACACACCGCCGGAGCTCTCTTCCGATATTTACGAGCGGGGCGTATATCTCACCGGCGGCGGTGCGCTTTTGCGCGGTCTGGATAAGCGCCTCTCGCAAAAAATCAAGCTGAATGTACACGTGGCTGAAGACCCCCTGCGCGCGGTAGTACGCGGCACGGGCATCGCCCTGAAAAATACGGATCGCTTTTCTTTCCTCATAGACCGAAAGAGCATTTGATTGCGAAACCGCAGGAGTTTTTTCACAGAGTAAGCGCAGTGAAAATTGCGTTTCGACCATAAGCTATGGCTCAGTACTTCTCGGCCTGGATGCGTAAAGGAAGTGTGCCGCTGTTTCTGGCACTGGAATTGGTGTGCATCCTGCTCATCGTCAATTTCAACGAAAACCAACAGGCCATAGCCAACTATACCCTCGGCCGCTTCCAGGGCAAAATCAACAAGCTGAGTACTTCCATGAGAAATCAATGGACCCTCCGCGAACGCCTCGACAGCATATCCTGGGAGCAGGCGAGATTGTTGGAATTTTGCCTTTCGGCAAATGGAGAAACGGCCGGAGCAGACTCCCTGCGCCGCGACTCCTTCACCGTCATCCCCGCTGTGGTAATCAACAATTCCATCAATCGCCGCAACAACTATATGACCATAGACAAAGGGCGCCTCGATGGCATTGAGCAGGATATGGGCGTCATCTCCGCACGTGGTCCGGTAGGCGTGGTGCGGGCCG
>WGBN01000270.1 GCA_015494245.1 Saprospiraceae bacterium
AATTTGGATGAACTGCACCTCTAAGCATTACCTGGGATTCATTTTCACTTCGCCGCATGATTTTGGCTAAGCTTTACAGACATACAACGATTTTCATCGGATTTTGTTTTCTTTTCTGTAAATATCTTTGAGTTTGATTAAAATACATGCCCATGCCTGCTCGAGCTGATGAACCCCAAGACCCACACCCCCTCTCCGGCAACATCTGGGGCAGGGGCTGCTCTCTGATGAGTCTGGGGCTGATTCTCTTCTTCATCCTCTTCATTGCCATTCGTTCCTGGCAGCTCGGGAAGAACCCCTTTATCCCCGTAGAACAACCACAACCCGTGCAAACCGACAGTACGGCCGTGCACGACAGCCTGCGATGAGGGGCCTTCCATAGCGAAATGTCTTAATGGAAACTTTTTTTACGAAAAAAGTTTCCAAAGTTTCTTTTTGTGCTATCTTTGCGGCGCTATGGCTGAAACAGATGTCATGAAGACGATTTTGGAAAGGGCTGAGCAGGCTTTTTTACAATACGGCTTGCGGGCCATCACCATGTCCGAGTTGGCGGCTCGCATGGGCATGTCCAAAAAGACGCTCTACCGGTATTTCGAGACCAAGGAGGAGTTGGTTTATTCGGCTGTGCGCGACTTTTTGGAGCGCGAGCACGCCTGCTTGAAAGCCAAGAGTGCAGAAGCACCCAATGCCGTGATGGAGATGTTCCTCGTAGTCGGTCATGTGATTTCTTTGTTTCGGAGGCTTTCGCCAAATATAATCCTCGAGACGAGGAAATACTATGCCTCTGCCTGGGAGTTGATTGAGGGCATGCACTTTGAGCACATCCGGGAAATGATGCGGGACAACTTGCAGCGGGGTATAGAGCAGGGCCTGTACCGCCCGGAGATCAATGCGGAGATTTTGTCGCGTTTTTACGTGAAGATGACGGATGTTTTGGTGGATGAGCAGGTTTTCCCCTCCGAGCAGTTTGAGCGCATGGATTTGTTCCACCAGTTTATTGCGTATCACATGTACGGCATTGTCTCTGCAAAGGGGCGGAAAGTCCTGGAGCGGCAATTGAAAAAAATCGGTTGCCTGCCGTCTTAGGCTTTTGATGCAAAGCATGAAAAACAGATGACCATGTACATAAGAAGAACTCTTTCCCTTTTTGCCCTTTTTCTTTGGTTTCTGGTGCCGCTGCCTGCACAGGATACCCTCGTCATAAATTTGCAGGGCGCTCTGGATTATGCCTATGCCCATCATCCCGATTTAAAGAAAGTTGCCTTAGATGAAGCCGATGCCCGTTGGCAGGTGGAGGAAACGCGGGCCATAGGCATTCCGCATCTTTCGGCCGGTGTGGGATATCAGTATTTTGTGGACATCCCCACGCAGATTTTGCCCGACTTCATCACTCCGGCTGTGTATGGCGTGTTGTTTCAGGAAGGCGTTATTCCTCCAAAGCAGATTTCGACGGGGGAGGGCGTTCCCGCCCAGTTTGGTACCAGGCACAATCTGTCTGCCAAACTGGAGTTGCAAACCATGGTGGCCGATGCCTCTTACTTTGTGGGCTTGAAGGCGGTTCGCTCTTATCGTCAGTTTGTAGCACAAAACGAGGCCGTAGTGCGCGAGCAGATTGACCAAAAAGTTCAGGAAGCTTTTCTGACAGTACTCATGTTAAAGGACAACATGGCGATGCTCGACAAAAACATCGCCAGCATAGAGGCCCTGTTGAACGAGACCAAGGCGCTGTATGAAGAGGGCTTTGTGGAAAAGTTAGACGTGGAGCGCCTGCAGCTGTCTCTGGCCAATTTGCGCACGCGCCGTCAAAGCCTTGTTCGGACGCAGGAGCAAATGATGAATGTTTTGAAAATCAGCATGGGATACCCCGTGCAAGATGCACTCGCAGTGCAGGGGGATTTGCAGGAGCTTTGGGAGGCGGTAGGAGAGGAAGACCTGCAAGGCGCTATACCATTTGCCGCAAGGCCCACCTGGCAAATGCTGCAAACGAGCGTTCAGCTCAATGAATTGAATGTGCGCCTGCAGCGGGCGGGCTATTGGCCGGGGCTTTATGCCTTTGGCTCTTACAGCCAGTCGCTCTATGCCAATAAACTCTCGGAAGGAAATTGGTACCCCACCACTGTGGTCGGCTTGCAGCTCAAAGTACCCATTTTTGACGGTCTGCAAAAACGAGCCAAAACCCAACGAGCTAAATTGAAAGTAGAGCAGGCCCGCCTGCAACTGGAGCAATTGGAAGAGGCCATTTCTCTCGAAGTGCAAAATGCCCGCCTCAACTACCGCAACGCTCTCGAAAACTGGCAAAGCCAAAAAGCCAACCTGGAACTGGCCGAGCACATTTATGAGCTGACGAGCATTAAATACCGCGAAGGGGTGGGCTCCAGTGTGGAATTAATTCAGGCAGAACAACAATTATACATGAGCCAGCAAAACGAACAGCAGGCTCTGTACGAATTGGTCAAGGCTCAGATGAACCTCAAAAGAGCCCTGGGTAAATAAAATTCGCCACGGGCAGCCCGATTGCCCGATTCTTAAGATGATGAAAAAAACGACTTTTATGAAGACCTCTTACGTAAGCATCCTCTTTCTCATGCTTTTCCTCGGAGCCTGTTCCCTCTCCCTGGAAAATGAGCGCGATGAAAAAGAGCACCTCCTGCAAGAGAAAAAAGAAGCCTTGCACAAGTTGCAACAGGAAATTGACGCCCTGGAAACCGAGCTTTATCCGCAAGGGAAAAAAGAGGAAGCCATGTTGGTAACTCAATTGGAGGTGCAACCCAAAAAGTTTGAGCACTTTGTGGAATTTCAGGGAACGGTGCAGTCAGATGAGCTGATTTCCGTTTCCACCGAGACCGGAGGGCGTATGACGGACTTGAAAGTGCGGGAGGGGCAGGCCGTGCACAAAGGGCAGCTCGTAGCGGTTTTTGACCTGAGTGAGCTGGAAAAGCAACTGGCCGAGTTGGAAACTTCACTGGGGCTTGCGCGGGATTTGTACGAGCGCCAAAAGCGTTTGTGGGACCAACAGATAGGCTCCGAAGTGCAATTGCTTCAGGCCAAAAACCGCGTCGAGCGACTCGAAAAAAGCAAAGAAGCGCTGGAAGCCCGTTTGGCGAAAGCCAGGGTCTATGCCCCGCTCTCCGGGCAGGTGGAGCGGATTTTGGTGCATCCGGGCGAAGTCGCAGCTCCGGGCATGCCTGTGGCACAACTGTTGAATGCGCGCAAAGTCAAAGTCGTGGCCGAGGTGCCGGAAAATTATTTATCCATAGCACGCAAGGGCCGAAAAGTGCAAATTGATTTTCCCGTCATCGGCGAAAAGCGCAGTGCCCGCATAGATGCTGTGGGGCAGTTGATCAATCCTTCCAACAGGACTTTTTCTGTGGAGTGTTATCTCGATAACCCGAAGGGGCTGCTCAAGCCCAATTTGCTGGGTATGATTCGCCTGAGCGATGAACAGGTAGAGGATGCGCTGGTCATTCCCATAGATTTGGTGCAAACGGAAGTGGGGGGTAAGGAGTTCGTTTATGTCATTCAGGAAAGTGATGAAGGGCCGGTTGCGAAAAAAGTATATATCGAAACAGGTATTCGACAAGATAGCGAGGTCGAGGTCAAAAAGGGCTTAAAGGCCGGTGATCGGCTGGTTCGGGATGGCGCTTACAAGGTGGTTGACGGCCAGCTTTTGCGCTTATCTGCGGAGTAGAATGGTAG
>WGBN01000271.1 GCA_015494245.1 Saprospiraceae bacterium
GGCCTGCCCTCAGCGCTCTATGCCGATGCCTCTTACCACTATGCGGAAAAGGACAAGTACGACTTTACCCTCTTCCTCAACCACCACTCTGCCAACAACAGCAAGAAGCTCGAAAACCAACGCTTCTCCAAACTGCGCATCGGCGGAGACGGTAACTACTACTTCGATCAGGGCTTCGGCATCAACGGCCATCTCGCCTTTGATCAAAACACGCCTTATTATTACGGCTACAACTTCGACCCGTCTTTTAAAGACACCAGCGTACTCGCCGCCGATGTGCGCCAGCGCTTCAACATGATCAGTGCCGGAGGTGCGCTCTTCAACAGCGTACCCACCGCCGGCGACATCAACTACAAAGTCTATACCGACCTCTACCGGCTGACCGACGACTACGGCGCCAAAGAAACCGGCTTCATCTTCGGCCTCGGAGGCACCAAGTGGATTGACAACACCCACTCTTTCGACCTCAGGCTCATCACCGACTTCACCGGCTTCCAGGACACCTCGCAGCACCGGCTGCACAACTTCTTCCTGCAACCGGCCTTCACCCTGCACGGCGATGTCTTCCGCCTCAAAGCCGGCATCAACATCGCCTCGCACGACGACAACTTCTTCTTCTACCCCGATGTGGAAGCGGAGTACGAAGTGCTCGGCAACAACCTGGCCATTTTTGCAGGCGCAGGCGGAGGCTTGCAGAAAAACACCCTGCGCTCTTTCAGCGCCGACAACCCCTACATCAACAACCGCCTCGAGCTGCGCAACAGCGACATCACCGAGTACTACGGCGGAATCCGGGGCGATGTTAAAATACTGACTTACTCGGGCCGCATCAGCTACAAAAAGGTCAAAAACCTGCCTCTCTACCTGCCCGAAGACGAGCTGCTCAACCCCTTGCGCAAGCGCTTCAAAGTCGTATATGACACGGCCACCATCGTGCGCATCCAGGGCAGCGTAGGCGCCAGGCCCATCAGCAGCCTGAAGCTGGACCTGACAGTGGGCCAAAACATCTACAGCCTGGCTCAGGAAGAAAAGCCCTGGCATCTGCCCGTCTTCGACCTGAAAGCCAATGTCAGCTACGAAGTCATCGAAGAAGTGGCTTTCGTCCGTGCCGCTTTGTACATGGAAAACGGCCTCTTCACCAAAGACGAAGAGGGCAACATTTTGGCGCTCAATCCCCTCTTTGACGTGAGCTTAGGCGGAGAGTACTTTGTCGCCAAAAACTTTGGCATCTTTCTCGACATCAACAACCTGGCCAACAACAAGCGCCAGCGCTGGTACCGCTACCCCACCCTGGGGCTGAACGTGATGGGAGGTATATCCCTGCGCTTCTAAGTTAGACACCCAGAGCGTCCGGCCATCCGCGGCCGGACGCTTCAACCACGGCCGCCATGAGAAACGAATTCGTCTCTTTTTCCATCATCAGCGTCTTTTTTGTCATGTTTTTCGCCAGATACATCTGGCCGCCCTTTTGGTGGGCGTACCTGCTGCTCATACCTCTCTTGCTGCTGGGCTACTACGACTTCTTCCAAAAGAAAAACACCATTCTGAGAAACTACCCTTTGCTGGGCAGGGGACGCTTTATCATGGAAGAGCTGCGGCCCAAGATTTACCAGTACTTCATAGAATCCGACACCAATGGCAAGCCCGTCAGCCGCATGTTTCGGGAAGTCATCTATCAGCGCTCGACCAAAGATTTGGACACCCAGCCCTTTGGCACCCAGTTTGACGTGTATGACGAGGGCTACGAGTGGATGAACCACTCCATCGCAGCCTTAGACGCCCATAAGCTGAATCAAGACCCCCGCATTGTGGTCGGCAGCAGCCAATGCACAACGCCTTACGCCGCCTCCCTGCTCAACATCTCCGCCATGAGCTTTGGCTCCCTCAGCAAGAACGCCATCAAGGCGCTCAACCTCGGCGCCAAAGCCGGAGGCTTTGCCCACAACACCGGCGAGGGAGGCATCAGCCCCTACCACAAATCCGGCGGCGACCTCATCTTTCAGATAGGTACGGCCTACTTCGGCTGCCGCGACAAAGACGGCCGCTTCTCGCCCGAGCTCTTCCGCGAAGAAGCCCTGACGCCCGAGGTGAAGATGATTGAAGTGAAGCTCTCCCAGGGAGCCAAGCCCGGTCATGGAGGCATCCTCCCCGCTGTCAAAAACACCCCCGAAATCGCCGCCATACGCAAGGTAGAGCCTCACACCACGGTGGCCTCGCCCCCCTTCCACACAGCTTTTAACACGCCCATCGGCCTGCTGGAGTTCCTGCAGCAGTTGCGCGAACTCTCCGGCGGCAAGCCCGTGGGCTTCAAGCTCTGCATAGGCCGCAAAAGCGAATTCCTCGCCATCTGCAAGGCCATGGTCAAGACGGGCATTTATCCCGACTTCATCACCATAGACGGGGGCGAAGGCGGCACGGGGGCCGCGCCCTTAGAGTTTTCCAACTCGGTGGGCATGCCCTTCCGCGAAGGCCTGGCCTTTGCCTACGATGCCCTCTGCGGCTTCGACCTCAAAAAAGAGATCAAGCTCTTTGCTTCGGGCAAGATTTTCACGGCCTTCCACCTCTTCCGCGCCCTCGCCATCGGCGCCGACGCCTGCAACAGCGCCCGCGGCATGATGCTGGCCCTGGGTTGCATCCACGCCTTAGAATGCAACAACAACACTTGCCCCACCGGCGTAGCCACCCAAAACCCCGAACTCATAGCCGGCCTGGTCGTCAAAGACAAACAACAACGCATAACCAACTTCCAACGCGAAACCATCGAGGCCTTCGTCGAGCTGCTCGCCGCCGCCGGCCTGCACCAAGCCTCCCAAATCGGCCGCGAACACATCTACCGCCGCATCAGCCGCAACCGCATCATGCGCTACGACGAAATCTTCCCCTACTTAGACAAAGGCTGCCTGCTGCACAGCGAAGAAGTGCCTCCCTCCTGGAGGAGAGATTGGGAAGAGGCCTTTGCGGAGAAATTCTGATTTTTTTTAGTTTACGGTTTACGGTTATCAGTTTACAGTTTTTTTTATTGGATGCTCATTGCTTGGTGGGATATTGTTTAGTGTTTAGCGTTTAGCGTTTAGCGTTTTTTTAGTTTACGGTTTACGGTTGTCAGTTTACAGTTTTTGGAATGGGGGCTCTTGCGTTTTTTTATCATTGTAGAGACGCAATGCATTGCGTCTCTACAATGATAAAA
>WGBN01000272.1 GCA_015494245.1 Saprospiraceae bacterium
GCCTGCAGGAAAAAAAGAGCTGGAAACTGCCCTCCGGCATCGAAGCCGATAACCAATTCGACGGGGCGCGACTCAACGATTTTTTCTTCGATGACAGCAGTAGTACGCTGCACGCGCTCATCCTGCCCGAAAACGAGCCCATCAACCAAAGCCCCTGGTATGCCTTCAGACTCCGCGCCCCGCGCGATACCAGTATCCTGCTCCAGTTGGATTATGGCGAAACCCACCACCGCTATTGGCCCAAAATCAGCTACAATGGAGACTTCTGGCAAGCCTTAGACTCTGCCCGCTTCAGCTGGGGTGAAGACAGCACTTTCGCAAATTTGCAGCTCGACTTAGACACCTCCTGGCTGTGGGTCGCAGGACAAGCCGTAGAAAACAGCACAAAAGTCGCCGAGTGGTGTGGCCGCATGAACATTCACCCCGCCGTCCGATGGGAAACATTTGGCGAAAGCCGCTTAAAAAGGCCGCTGTACGTCATGCACATCAGCGAGGGTAGCGAGCTCAAACACAAACCCATACTCCTCATTTTCTCCCGCCAACACCCGCCCGAAGTCTCCGGCTTCAGATGCATGAAGTACTTCATCGAAAGAATTCTCGAAGACGACCCGCTGGCCCATGCCTTTCGGCAAAAATTTCACATCATCGTATTCCCACTCATCAATCCCGATGGCGTGGACCTCGGTCACTGGCGCCACAATGCAGGCGGCATAGACCTCAATCGGGATTGGGCTGTTTACCGCCAGCCGGAAACGCGGCAGGTCGCCAACTACTGTGCTCAGCAAGCCCGCAAGTGGAAAGCCCCCGTGCTCTCCGGTGTGGATTTTCACTCCACCCAGGAAGACATCTACTACAACCGCGACGAAAGCGCCCCTCCCTCTGCCCTGCCCGGCTTCAACCACGCCTGGATCGAAGCCATACACGAACGCTTCCCCCAAGACATCGGACAGGAAGACAACTCGCCCTTGGATAAACCCATCTCCGCCGGCTGGTTCCTCCTCCAATTCGGCGCAGAAGGCCTGACCTTCGAACTGGGCGATGAAGACCCGCCCGAATACCTCAAACAAAAAGGACGCATAGCCGCCGAAGAATATATGCGCCTGCTTCTTAGCAGGTACGCGCGCTGAAGCGTGCAGATACGCGCGCTGATGCGTGCAAGAGTACGCGCGCTGCAACGCGCAAGAGTACGCGCGCTGGAGCGCGCAAGAGTACGCGCGCTGAAGCACGCGGTACTTTTGGCGGGCTGAAGCCCGCCCAACGGTGCTAAACTTAACAAAATATGAGCAAAGGACGTCTGCAACACCATACCCCCGCCTATGAAAATGCGGTGGGCCAATTCGGCTTGCCCTACCACCTGGAAATGATTCGGGATGCCGAGCGCACAGGGCGCATTTGTGCAGCCTTAGATGAAACATTAAAACCACATCACATACACTGCGAGCTGGGCGCAGGAACGGGCATCTTCAGCATCTACGCCGCCCGCCGCTGCAAAAAAGTCTATGCCGTTGAAAAAGACCCCGCCATACTCGAATTTGCCCGCGAGAACATCGAACGGGCCGGACTGAAAAATAAAATTGAGCTCATACAGGAAGATGCCCTGAATTTTCAACCGCCGGAAAAAACCGACAGCCTATTTGTGGAAATGATGTCTATCTGGTGCATCAACGAACCCCAGATACCCGTCATGAATCACGCCTTAAAGCACATCCTAAAAAAAGACGGCCAAAGAATACCCATGAGCATCACCAACCTCATCGAACTGGGGCATTACGATTTCGGCGCTCTGGAAGTCGAATGCAAAACCTCCACAGCACAATTCACCGGCATCACTGCCCCGCGCATCATGACATCATCACACGTATTCAACAAATATGATTTTTCCTTTCAAAATCCGGAAGAAATTGCCCAAAGCATCGAAATCCCCGCATTGCTCAGCGGGACAATCAACTGCGCGCGGCTGAGCAGCCTCGTACAACTCAGCCCAAGCATTACCTTCTACTCCACCGACAGCCTCATGCCGCAAACCATCGTACCCCTGCAAAACGAAAGAAAAGTAAAAGCCGGCGAACGCCTGCGCCTGCATGGGGCCTTCAAACTGCGCAGCAATGTGGATGAAATGAAATTGATGGTATGATGCGCGCGCTGAAGCACGCAGCTCAATATGCGCTGAAGCACGCACCCCAATACGCGTGCTGAAGCATGCACTCCAATACGCGCGCTGAAGCACGCGGTACTTTTGGCGGGCTAAAGCCCGCCCAACAACACTAAACACTCCTCACTCCGGAACCGCCACCAACACATTCCTCTTCAAAATCACTTCATCGCCCACATACCAGGGCGTCTCCGAAACATCCGGGTCTAAGACGGGAGTACCATCTTCTTTTTGGTTAAACGTCAGGTCCAGCCAGACGGCTTGTCTTTTGTAGCGGGTGGGGAAGATCAGATAATCCCGTGCACGCGTCATGCCTACGTAAAGCAGGCGGGTCATTTCGCGCAGGCCGCGCTGGCGGTCTTGTTCCCAAACAGCGCTTTCCTGCAAATTTTGCTCCAAAACAGTTTTTCTGAGCTGACGGCCATAGGGGTTCACCCAATAGCGCAACCAACGACCGGAAAGGATGTTCTCCGGGTCCGGTTCTCCTTCAGGCGTAACTACCTGTACGCCCCAAAGCCCGTCGTTGCGCAAGCCGCGCTCCAAATCATAACACACCACAGCCGAAAATTCCAATCCCTTGCTTTTGTGATACGTCAACACCTTAACGGCATTTTCATCCTGCGACATGCCCTGCCAGTCGTGACCTCGCCTTGCCTGCTCGCTAAGCCACAACAGCCATCCTCCGACAGAAGCTGCCGTGTGCAGGCGCGTGCAACGATCCTCGTAATCCAGGGCGAATTTCATCAGCATCTCGAGATTCGCCAGGCGCTGCTCGGCATCGCCCCAGGAAATGACGACCCGCCGCAAATCCAGCCGGTCCTGCAACAATTGCAAAAGCTCCGAAGAAGAAAGCTCCGTAATTTCCGGACGCAGGCCGTCTAAAATTTGAATGTACGAATTTTCTGCTGCCCAACTCTGCTCTTCCCCTTCGCCATAGAGAAAGCGCAGACGACTGTCCACAATTTCTTCGAGAGAAGCATGGGATGCCAAAAACAAGATTTCAGCAACAGATAGAGAGTCCCGTTTGTTGAGCAGGTATTTCACACAGGCCAGCAACAACTGCACCTCCCTGGTACTCAACAAACCCGCTCTGTAAACAGCACCTTTTAATCCGACTTCATGCAGGGCTTCCACAAGGCTGAGACAACGCTTGTTGCTTCGGCAAAGAACAGCCACTTCAGCGGGCTTGATGGGACGATAACCCTTTTTCATGCCTTTTGGCAAAACCCATGGCTCTGTCTCTAACCACGCCTTCAACTGCCGTGCCAGCGCCCTGTCAAACCACTCAGCCGAACCGGGCTTGGGCTTCTCCGCATCCATCGTAAAATGCCAATGCTGTATCGCAGGTTGCATGGCAGCAGGCTCATCTTCCTCATTCAAACTGCCCGGAGAAGCCTTCCGGCAACGCTTTGGCGTCAAACAAATCTGCTCGGGAGGCAAATACGTAAATGCCTTGGTAAAATGAGCGTTGACCACCTGTACAATCTCTTCCCTCGAACGCCAGGAATGCGGCAAAATATTCTCCGGCTTCAAACCTCCACTCTGCTCCAAAAGACTCTGCATCAATTCCGGCTCTGCCCCTCTAAATCCGTATATAGACTGTTTTGGGTCGCCTACCCAAATCACGTGCTTTGCAAAACGAGACAGCTTTAAAAAGATGGCGAGCTGTATCGGGCTGGTATCCTGAAACTCATCTACCATCAACAAATCCAGCTCCTCTTGCAGGGTGGAAGCTACGCCCGGATTGCTCAACAGCTCATACACCAGCGTCTCCATATCGTTGTAATCAATCAGCCCCCGCATTTTTTTAAACTGCTCGTATTCCCGCAGCGCATCGGTAGCGAGCTCAAACATCAAAGAGATGAATTCCCTGATTTCCTCGTGCAATTGGCAGTTGCGGTGATGCCTTTCGGCAAAGGCAGTCAAATCCATGACCTCAAACTCACTCTTTTTTGCTGTTTTGAGCTTGGAGAGCTTGGCCCATTGGTTCCAGGAGAGGCTGCCGTGGATGCGCAGTGCAGTTTGGAAGGACAAAAGTTCGTCTATGGCTTTTTTGGTCGCCACGGTTTCGTCTTGGTTGTTTCGAAGCTTTTGGATGGTTTCTTCGATTCTGACTTTCAGTTCTTCATTCCAGGCTTCGGGGCTTTGCTCATCGGGCGTACCGAGGAAAGACAGGAGTTCTTCTATGGAGCGCTCCTTGCTGAGGGAAAGTTCTTTGGATCCCAATTGATTCACGCGGGCCAGGTCGCAGAGGTCTTTGAGCGTGCTGCGCCAGGAGGAATGCCCCTGCAGGGGGTCTGTCTGGCTGAGGCGTTCAGCCAGGCCATCCATTTTGTCTGTGCGGTCGGGGTCCAGGACAGTAGCGAGCGCCTGGTTAAAAAAGTACTGGCGGTCCTCATCGGCCATGATGTTCACTTCGGGAGGAACGCCTGCCTCATAGGCAAAGCGATTGAGCAGTTTCACACCCAGGCTATGCACTGTACCTATGAGCGCATTGGGCAGGCGGGACGCTGCCTCGCGCAGGCCTTTTTCCAGCAAACGGCCGGAGACGCGCTCACGCAATTCGGTAGCGGCCAGGTTGGTGAAAGTGGTGGCGATGATGCCTTCGGGCCGCAGGCCATTTTCCAGAAGCGCTACCATCTCTTCCGTCAGGCGATAGGTCTTGCCGCTGCCGGCGCCGGCAGAGATGATTTTGATGTTCAGACGCTTGTCGGGAGCTGAGGCAGGCATCAAAATTTATTTTTCCACATCATGCTTTCGACCGGAAGAATGCTGCGCTGCGCATACTTCGCCCCCACTTTGCTGTGGTAATAATTTTCAATTTCGCCCTCTACGGTAAAGTAGATGAGTTGCCCAATGGGCATGCCGGCATAGATGCGCACGGGCTGGGTGACTGAGATTTCCAGCGTCCAGGTATTGCAAAACCCCACATCCCCCTTGCCTGCCGTGGCGTGGATGTCTATGCCGAGGCGCCCTACACTGGACTTCCCTTCGAGGAAAGGGACGCAGTTGTGGGTTTCGGTATATTCTTCCGTTACGCCGAGATAGAGGCGCCCGGGCTGCAGCACAAAACCCTCTTCGGGAATTTCGAAATGCTCAATTTCGTTGTGCCTGCGGGCGTCCAGAATCTCGTCCTTGTAAATAGCCAGGTATTTACCGAGATGCACGTCATAAGAGTTCGTCCCGAGGCAGTCGGGACGAAAAGGCTCAATGACGATATCGCCGGAAGCGAGGTGTTTAAGAATTTCTTTATCTGATAAAATCATGCTCAGAGTCGTTCGATGATCATGGCAGAAGCACCTCCTCCGCCATTGCAAATAGCAGCCAGGCCATAACGACCGCCTTTTTGGTGCAAAACATTGTTCAGAGTGGTAACGATGCGCGCACCCGAAGCACCGAGAGGATGCCCCAGAGAGACGGCTCCGCCGAAGACGTTCATCTTGTCGTAAGAGATGCCCATTTCTTTGGCAAAGACCATAGAAACTACGGCAAAGGCCTCGTTGACCTCGAAGTAATCTATGTCGTCAATTTTCAAATTGGCGCGTTGCAAAGCCCGCTCCGCAGCCGTCGGAGGAGCTGTGGTAAACCAGCGGGGCTCGTGGGCTGCATCGGCATAAGAGACGAGGCGTGCTACCGGTTTGAGGCCCAGTTTTTCCGCTTTTTCCTTGCTGATTAAAATCAGGGCCGCCGCTCCGTCATTGATGGTCGAAGCATTGGCAGCGGTAACCGTACCGCCCTTGCTGAACACGGGTCGCAAAGCGGGAATCTTCTCAAACTTCACCCGCTTATACTCCTCGTCTTCATCCACCACGAGCGGGTCGCCCTTGCGCTGTGGGACGGAGACCGGCACAATTTCATTTTTGAACCAGCCCTGCTGTGTAGCCTCGGCAGAACGCTTGTACGACATGATGGCGAATTCATCCTGTTCTTCGCGGGAGACTTCGTATTTCGCGGCCGTCTGATCGGCACAAACGCCCATGGCGCAGTTGTCGTAGGCATCCGTCAGGCCATCGCGCTCGAGGCCATCTACCAGTTTGCCTCCGCCGTACTTATAACCCCAACGCGCTTTGGGCAGGTAGTAGGGAATGTTGCTCATGCTCTCCATACCTCCGGCCACTGCGACGTCGGCCATGCCCAATTGGATGGCTTGAGCGGCCAGCATGATGGACTTCATGCCCGAAGCACAGACTTTATTGACGGTGGTACAAGGCACCCTGTTGGAAATGCCCGCACCCAGCGCTGCCTGGCGGGCAGGTGCCTGGCCCAAATTGGCCGAGACTACATTGCCCATAAAAACTTCCTCCACCTGCTCTGCCGAAAGCCCCGCACGCTCCAAAGCGCCTCGAATGGCCACACTGCCGAGATGGGTGGCGGAAAGGGAAGAAAACACACCCCCAAAACTGCCGAGGGGAGTTCTTACTGCCGAAAGGATATACACTTCTTTCATGGTTCTATTGGTTGTGGCCGGTATGATTGAGATTTTCTAAAACTCAACTGCCAACCGGAGATTCAAAAAGGGAATTGACAAAGGCCACTTTGTCAAAAATCTGTAGCTGCTCTATGCCTTCACCCACGCCGATATAGCGAATGGGTATCTTAAACTGATCGGAAATGCCTATGGCCACACCGCCCTTGGCCGTGCCATCGAGCTTGGTCAGGGCCAGGATGCTCACCTCCGTAGCTTCGGTGAACTGCCGCGCCTGCTCAATGGCATTTTGGCCGGTGGTAGCATCCAACACCAGCATCACATCGTGAGGGGCTCCCTCCAGGCTCTTGCCGATGGAGCGCTTGATCTTGCTCAGCTCCCGCATGAGGTTGAGCTTGGTGTGCAGGCGCCCGGCCGTATCTATGATGATGACGTCATAGCCCTCATTCCTGCCCCGTTGAACGGCCTCATAAGCCACCGCAGCGGGGTCGGCTCCCATGCCTTTGGAGAAGAAACCACAGCCCACGCGATCCGCCCATATCTTGAGCTGGTCCACAGCTGCTGCCCGGAAGGTGTCGCCTGCAGCCAGCAAGACTTTTTTGCCCTGCTTCTGCAACTGATACGCCAGCTTGCCAATGGTGGTGGTCTTACCCACCCCATTTACACCCACAACCAACAACACATAGGGATTCGGAGCACCTTCAGGCAGAAAATCCTCTACATCTTCTTTGTTGTTCTCTGCCAGCAATTGCACGATCTCATCCCTGAGAATGCCATTCAACTCCGAAGTGTTGAGGTATTTGTCGCGGGCTACCCGCGCCTCTATGCGCTCGATGATCTTCACCGTGGTATCCAAACCCACATCGGAGCTGATCAAAACCTGCTCCAATTCGTCGAGCACTTCTTCATCTACCGTCGCCTTGCCCGCTACTGCACGGGAAAGCTTGCCAAAAAAGGAGGTTTTGGTCTTTTCCAGACTCTGATCAAGCTCCTCCTTTTTCTCTTTGCTGAAAAACTTCTTGAAAAAACTCATGGGGGCAAAGATAGGAAAAATGTGGGCGCTGATCAGTTAGAGTCCGCCTCAAAACTTCACAAACCATACCTCCCCAAATCCCCAAAATTAACTACCTTTGCTACCATAAACGATAGTATCAAATGATAGTATCAAGCAACCTTATCAGATGAAACCGCCTTACACCATCAGCACAGACATCTTAAGGCTTACAGCCTCTATCTCTGAAAAAATCGGCATAGCCCAAAC
>WGBN01000273.1 GCA_015494245.1 Saprospiraceae bacterium
CCCGCGAAAACCCGCACAACCCGCGTCATCTGTCAGGCTGAGCCTGCCTGCTGCCGAGGCACCGGCAGGCAGGTTTGCCGAAGCCCGCGTTCTATTGAGACATTGCTGCTTGGCATTAATTGCCAATAGAACCTGCCTGCAGCAGACAGGCACGGACTTCGACAGGCGCAGTCTGACAGATGACACGGATTTGGCGGATTTTCGGGAATTTAAAAAGGACTCCCATTGTCAGATGATACCATTTTATTTTATACAGCTTAAAAAAAGTATATCAAGATTCGCTGAATTTTAGGCATCTTACCCTCCAAATTCCAAATTCATCAACGAACCACCATCTCATGCCCATCAAATCAACCCTCATCCGGCCCTGGGCGCTACAAACAGCCCGGGCTTTAGAGCGTCAGGGGCGCAGAGCCATCCCCGACCAGGAAAGCATTTGGCGAAAGCTGATAAAAAAAGGAAGAGCAACGGCCTTCGGAAAAGCGCATGGATTTGGAGACATCCGCTACTATGGGCAGTACCTCCGCCAGGTGCCCGTCATGGGGTATGAAGCCATGCGGCCCTATGTAGAGCGCATCATAGCCGGCGAAAAAGACGTGCTTTGGCCCGGGCGACCGCGCTATTTTGCCAAGACTTCCGGCACCACTTCGGGCGTGAAGTACATCCCCATCACCAAAGACAGCCTGCCCAACCACTTCGGCAGCGCCCGCAAAGCACTCTTCAACTACTACGCCCGCACGGGCAAAGGGGCCTTCCTCGACGGCAAAGTCATCTTCCTCTCGGGCAGCCCCAAACTGGAGCAAAAGGGCGGCATCCCCACCGGCCGCCTCTCGGGCATCGCCAACCACCTCGTGCCCGCCTGGCTGCGCGCCAACCAACTGCCCTCCTACCAAACCAATTGCATCGAAGACTGGGAAACCAAAGTAGATGCCATCGTCAGCGAAACCCTGGGCCAGGACCTGCGCCTCATCAGCGGCATCCCCCCCTGGGTGCAAATGTACTACGAACGCCTGTTGGAACGCAGCGGCAAAAAAACCGTGCTGGAGGTCTTCCCCAACTTCCACATCTTCGTACACGGCGGCGTCAATTTCGAACCCTACCGCTCCGTGCTCGAAAACCTCGTCGGCGCCCCCATAGACAGCCTGGAAACCTACCCCGCCTCCGAGGGCTTCATCGCCTTCCAGGACATCCCTGGCGAAGAAGGCCTGCTGCTCAACACCCGCTCGGGAATCTTCTACGAGTTCATCCCCCTCGAAGAAACTCACCGCCTCCAAAGTGAGCGCGGCCTCTACCACCACATCCCCCGCATCCCCCTCAGCGGCGTGAAGACGGGACGCGATTACGCCATCGTCCTCAGCAGCAATGCCGGTCTCTGGAGCTACCTCCTCGGCGATACCGTGCGCTTCCTCTCCCTCAACCCCTACCGCCTGCTCGTCAGCGGACGCATCAAACACTTCATCTCCGCCTTCGGCGAACACGTCATCGGCAAAGAAGTCGAACAGGCCCTGGATTTCGCCCTCCGGCAAATGCCCGCCAAAGTCGTGGAATTCACCGTCGCCCCGCAAATACACCCGCCCGAAGGCGGCGCCCCCTACCACGAATGGTTCATCGCCTTCGAACAACAACCAGAAGATCTGAAGGCTTTCGCCAAATACCTCAACGAGGAAATGTGCCGCCAAAACATCTACTACCGCGACCTCATCAAAGGCAAGGTACTCCAAACCCTCAAAATACGCCCCCTGCCCAAAGATGCCTTCCGAAAATACATGCAATCCCTCGGCAAACTGGGCGGCCAAAACAAAGTCCCCCGATTGAGCAACAATAGGGAGATCGTGGATAGGTTGGGGTGAATGGTCTTCGCTCGGGCTTACGCCGCGAGCTGAAACATGCCGGGCTTCGACCCCGCTCAGCCGACCCCCTACGGGGCTTGAATCCGTATCCGGGCATGGCCTGGTCCCAATTGTTACGCCCGTTACGTTCGTCACGTTCGTTACGTTCGTCACGATTGTTACGTTTGTCACGTTCGTCACGTTCGTTACCCCATCATGCCAAAACAAAC
>WGBN01000274.1 GCA_015494245.1 Saprospiraceae bacterium
AACTGGCTCAGGCTAAAGGCCAAGTGGTGTTGCTCATAGACGAATACGACAAACCCATCATAGATTTTCTCGGAAAAGAAATTGCCCAAGCACAGGAGAATCAGCAAGTCCTCAAAAATTTCTATTCCATTATCAAAGACAGCGATGCCTCGCTGCGCATGGTCTTCATCACCGGCGTGTCTAAGTTCAGCCGCGTTAGTATTTTTTCCGACCTCAACAATCTGCGCGACATCACCATGAGCCGGAAGTACAGTTCCTCTCTTGGCTATACGGAGGAGGAGCTGGAGCACTACTTTGGAGAGTGCATCAAACAACTCGCCGAAAGCGAAGGCCTGAGCGAAAAGGAGACTTTAGAGGAAATCAAAAAGTGGTACAACGGTTATAGTTGGGACGGGAAGCAGTTCGTCTATAATCCCTTCAGCATTCTCTTGCTCTGTGAAGAAGAGCGCTTTTCCAACTACTGGTTTGCCACAGCTACACCCTCTTTTCTGATAGATGTTATCAAGGAAAAACAGTACTATGACTTTGACGGCATGGAGGTGGGCGAGTCTTTCTTCGAAGCCTTTCAAATCAGCAAAGACATTCCCGTAGGCACCCTTTTGTTTCAAACAGGCTATCTGACCATCAAGAAATATGACCCGGAAAGTGAGCTCTACACCTTGGCTTATCCCAATCGGGAAGTGAAAAAATCCATGCTGGAGCATCTGCTCGGGGCTTTCGCCAAATTGGAGCCGGGCCTGGGAAGCAAGCCCGTCCAGGATGCCCGCCGCGCCCTGCAAACGGAAGACTTTGAGCTGCTCAAAGATACCCTCAACAGAATCCTCTACAACCTACCCCACCAGTTGTACGAAGACAAAGAGCGCGTCTATCATCTGCTCATACACATCTTCTTCGACTACATCGGCATAGACATCCACAGCGAAGTCAATACCGCCCGCGGCCGGGCCGATGTGCTAGTAGAATTAGACGACAAGGTCTATGCCATAGAGTTTAAAATAGATCAATCTGCTGAAGAAGCCCTCAACCAAATCAAAGAAAAAGGCTATCTTGATAAGTATCGCTCCTCGGGCAAAAAACTCATCGCCGTGGGCATCAACTTTTCTACGGAGAAGCGGAAGGTGGATGGGTTTGTGGTGGAGATGGTGTAATCGGTGTAATCGGCGGAATTGGGGGAATTGGTTGTCGGTTGTCTTGGTGTTGGTTTATTGTTTATCGTGTATCGTGTATCGTGTATCGTTGTTTTTGGGAGTGATGAACGTGATGAACGTAACGAACGTGATGAACGTAACGCGTGACGGGCATGACAATTATAGCTTAATCATGCCTGAAGACGGGCTCCTTAGCGTCTTATATGGCCAAATTTGCAAGGAAAAACAGCTGTAGTCGTTAAGTTGCACGTTTCGGGTGTAAATCCAATTTCTTCGCGTTTTTGCGAGAAATAAAAACGTGACAATCGTGACTTGATAGAAATCAAAAATCGTTAATCGGTGCCTGCCTGCCGGTGCTCTGGCAGCAGGCAGGCCCCACATTAGACGCGAAGCGTCCACATTCTTCATTCTCCATTCTCCATTGTTTTTAAACTCAACAAGGCAATAGTTTCTACGTGATACGTGTGCGGAAACATATCCACCGGTTGGATTTTTTCGACTTGATAGGCTTCTGAGAGCAGTTGCAGATCGCGGGCCTGGGTAGCGGGGTTGCAGGAGACATAGACGATTTTGGGAGCGCGCAATTGAAGGAGGAAATCCACTACGTCCTGGTGCATGCCTGCGCGAGGCGGGTCGGTGATGACGAGATCGGCTTTTCCGTGCCTTTTGGCAAATGCCTTGCTGAGCACTTTGCGCACATCTCCGGCGTAGAAAGAACAGTTCTCAATCTTATTGATGCGGGCATTTTCGATGGCGTCTGTGATGGCATCGGGGATTTCTTCGATGCCGATGACTTTTTTGGCGGCGCGGGCCACGTAGAGGGCGATGCTGCCGACACCTGTGTAGAGGTCATATACCGTCTGGCTGCCGTCTAAGCCTGCGAACTCGATGATACGGTCGTACAGGCGCACGGCCTGGCGGGTGTTGGTCTGGAAGAAGGATTTGGGTTGTATTTTGAAGCGCAGATCGCCCAATTTTTCTTCGATGTATCCCTTGCCGTGATAGATGTGCATGTCGAGGTCGAGGATATAGTCATTGGCTTTGGGATTGATGCAGTAGGCCAGGGTGGTGATTTGGGGGAAACGTCTCAACACGGCATCTAAGTAGCAGCGAATGGCCTGCATGTCTTTTTGAAAAAAGCTGACGATGAGCATGATTTCGCCTGTGGTGGCGATGCGTATGAGCAGGTGGCGCATCATGCCACTGCCTTCGCGCAGGTCGAAAAAGGGCAGCTCTTGTTGGCGGGCCAGCTCGCCCATGAAGTTGCGGATTTCGTTGGAGGGGTCTTCTTGCAGCCAGCACTCATCTATGGGCACGATTTTGTCAAAAGCTCCTGCGCGATGGAAGCCCAGCACGTCTTCGCGATTGCTGATTTCGGGTTGGGCCAGCTCTTCGGCCGTCAGCCAGCGGCGGTTGGAGAAGGCGTATTCCATTTTGTTGCGGTAGAAGACGTTGGGTTCGGCGGGCAGGATGGGGAGGAATTCTCCGGGTTCTATCTTGCCGATGCGTTGGAGGATGTCGCGCACGCGTGCTTCTTTGTAGCGCAGTTGGGCCTCGTAGGGCAAATGCTGGTAGGTGCAGCCCCCACAGCTGTCGAAGTGTTTGCAAAAGGGTTGTACGCGTTCTTCCGACATTTGCCGAAAGGCGATCACAAATCCCTGCCAAAAAGCTGAGCGCCGCTTTTTAATGAGCACGTCCACTACATCGCCGGGAGCTACGCGGCCCTCTACGAAAATGACGCGCCCCTCGGCATCGCGGCCCATGCCTTTGCCCTTATCGGCTAAGCCGGTGATGAGTAAATTCTCTACGATCTTCTTTTTTCTCTTACGTCCCATAAGTGCCTGCAAAAGTAGCAAATTTAACGGTTCGCCATGAACGGGTAAATCCCTATCTTTGCAAGACTAAAGATACGGCATGAGTACGAAGGAACAGATGAAATTTATACGCAATTTTTGCGTCATTGCACATATTGATCACGGCAAGAGCACCTTGTCGGATCGCCTTCTGGAATATACCAATACCATCTCCCAGCGGGATATGCAAGACCAGGCCTTAGACAATATGGACCTGGAGCGCGAGCGCGGCATCACGATCAAGAGCCATGCCATACAACTGGATTATCACCGCAAAGAGGATGGTCAAACCTATACCTTTAACCTGATTGATACGCCCGGGCACGTGGACTTCTCCTATGAAGTCTCCCGCTCCATCGCTGCCTGTGAGGGCGCCCTGCTGCTGGTAGATGCTACCCAGGGCATTCAGGCGCAAACCATCTCCAACCTCTACCTCGCCCTGGATCAGGGGCTGGAAATCATTCCCGTAGTGAATAAAATAGACATGCCCAATGCCATGGTGGAGGAGGTCTCCGACCAAATTGTCGAATTGATCGGCTGTGAACCGGAGGACATCATCCCCGCCAGTGGCAAAACGGGAGAGGGCGTGCCCGATATTCTCGAGGCCATCGTGCAGCGCGTGCCGCCGCCCGAAGGCGATCCCGAAGCTCCCTTGCAGGCGCTTATCTTCGACTCGGTTTTCAACTCTTATCGCGGTGTTATCGCCTATTTCCGCATCATGAATGGCGTGTTGCGCAAAGGCGATCAGGTGCGTTTTGTGAACACCGGCAAGGAGTACGAGGCCGACGAAATCGGCATCCTGCGCATGGATATGGTGCCCAAAAAAGAACTCGGCACCGGCAATGTGGGCTACATCATCACGGGCATCAAAACCTCCCGCGAAATCAAAGTGGGGGATACGATTACCCATGTGGAGCGCCCCTGCGAAGAGGCCATCCAGGGCTTTGAGGACGTGAAGCCCATGGTCTATGCGGGCATCTTTCCCATTGACAATGACGAATACGAGGATTTGCGCGACAGCCTGGAAAAACTCCAGCTCAACGATGCCGCTTTGGTCTTTGAGCCGGAGACTTCCGTGGCGCTCGGCTTTGGCTTTCGCTGCGGCTTTCTCGGCATGTTGCACCTGGAAATCGTACAGGAGCGGCTGTCGCGGGAGTTCAACATGGAGGTCATCACGACGGTGCCCAACGTCTCCTATTTCGCCTACACCAAGCGGGGCGAGAAGCTGACCATCCACACGCCCAGCGATATGCCCGACCCCACTTTGCTGGATTATATCGAAGAGCCCTACATCCGCGCCCAGATGATCACCAAGCCCGATTTCATAGGGCCCATCATCACGCTTTGCCTGGAAAAACGCGGAACGCTGCTCAACCAGCTCTACCTCACTTCCGATCGCGTAGAGCTGAGCTTTGAGCTGCCTCTGGCTGAAATCGTCTTCGACTTTTACGATCGCCTCAAATCCATCTCGCGGGGCTATGCCTCCTTCGACTATACCCCCATAGACTACCGCCGCTCCGACCTGGTCAAACTGGACATCCTCCTCAACGGCGAATCCGTGGATGCCCTCTCTGCCCTGGTACACCGCAGCAAGGCCGAAGCCTTCGGCCGAAAAATTTGCAAAAAGCTGAAAGAACTGCTGCCTCGCCAACAATACAAAATCGCCATCCAGGCCTCCATCGGCGCCAAAGTCATCGCCCGCGAAACCATCTCGGCTCTGCGCAAAGACGTAACCGCCAAGTGCTATGGCGGCGACATTACCCGCAAACGCAAACTGCTGGAGAAACAGAAAAAAGGCAAGAAAAAAATGCGCCAAATCGGCAAGGTGCAGGTGCCGCAAAAGGCTTTTTTGCAGGTGCTGAAGTTGGATTGAATTTTGTTTGGTGTTTAGTGTTTAGTGTTTAGTGTTTAGTGTTTAGTGTTTAGCGTTTAGCGTTTAGTGTTTATAGTTAGTTAAATGTTTAGAGTGGTCTGATCGCTGTTTGTTGCGTTTTTTCATTGTAGGGACGCAATGAATTGCGTCCCTACAACGCTAAACGCTAAACGCTAAACACTAAACGATAAACCCTCAAAAAAAGTAATACGTAACCCCACCCCCTCCGTCAAATCTCGGATTTACGATGTTGCTGTATTTGGAGCCGAAAGTGTAGCTCAGATTGAGGTAGGTGAAGTAGCTGAAGTCGGTTTCTATGATGCGGTCGCCCAGTAGGAGGGAGGGGATGCTCACCTGGTCTTTGGGCAACGTAATTTGATCGCTGATGAGGGAGAGATAGCCTCCGAGGGTGAGGGTGAGGCCGCGGGCGACATTCCAGTTGAGGCTGGGGTTGAAGGAGAGGCTGTTGAGCCGGAAGTCGTGCAGGTAGTTGCTGTAGTCTATGCCGAAAGAGACGCTTCCCCAGGGTTGGTTTTGATAGATGTTGAAGGCGAGTTGGTGCTGCCATACCAGCTCGTTTAATTGGTTGAAGATGGTGGTGTCTTCATATTGGTTGTAGGTAGGGCCGATTTTGTAGCTGAGTGTAATCATGCGCCGGTCTGATTCCGAGTAGGGGAAGAGGTCGTATTCCACGCCCAGTCTCAGATCGTTGCCGAGCTTGATGTTGGAGTAAGAGCTGTTGTTGGTGTTGGCGAAAACACCCCAGGACAGGTGGTCGTCAATGGCGCCTATATAACTGGCATTGGCGTAAAAAC
>WGBN01000275.1 GCA_015494245.1 Saprospiraceae bacterium
CCCCCTCCATCTACTCCATTCCCCTGCAGCCCGATGGCAGCTTCAGCGGCAGCATAGACAACAGTACACTGCCCGCCGGCGCTACCTGGGACAACTACGTCGGCAGCGAGCAATTGCAGTACCAGGAGCCTTATACCAACAGTTTCGGAGATGTGCGCTTCCCCGCCGATCTGAAATTTACGCCCAATGGCGAACTGCTGGTGGGCATGAGACAGGGCTGCCAAAACACCCTCCACACCTCCTACAACCACTATGGCCGGGCCATGCTGCTCGGTCCCAACGGCAGCGGAATTTACGACCAGTTGCTGGGCGTCATCTACACCTCCGACGGCTCCCTCGCTACCGAAAATGCCTACGGGGGCGTAGCCTGGTTCGACAACCCCAACGGAGGCCTGGAATTCGTCTTCTCCAGCGCCGACATGCTCTCCGAAGATGGCCCTCACGGCATCGTAACCCTACCCGCTTATACCTATGGCACGGAATTCAACCCCGCCTCCCCCGCCGGCATCATCGGCTATGTGCCCGACTACACCATGGCCGACATGAAAGGCATAGGAGGCGATGTGGAAGTCTTCAACGGCTGCGCCACCATCTGCCCCTCCGGCATCAATCTGAGCGATTTGGAGGTCTGCAGCGACGAGCTCTTTGACCTCAGCCTCCAAATCTCCGGCGGCAATCCCGACTCGCTGACAATTTCCTGGACCGATGCCTCCGGCAATCCCGTCAGCCCCAACGGGCTCTCCATCACGCATACCGACTGCGCACCCGGCAGCTATCCCTTTTACGTCTCCGTAAGCTGTCTGGCAGACAATACCGTTACCTTCGAAGACAGCCTGCTGGTAAGCGTTTACGCCTCAGACCTGAGCCCTTTTTACACCACCATCGAAGAACCCTGCATGGTAGATGTACTCATAGACAGCAATTGCAGCAACGAGCTGCAACTCATCGGCCAGATACCCGATATCCAGCCCGGCGATACCGGCACCGTCAGCCTGCAGCTGCTACAGACCTCCGGCCCGGGCTGTGCCGAAGAGCAAATTGAACTCTCTTACGCCTGCCCTGCCCTGGGCTGCCAGGCTTCGGGCAACCTGCCCATTTGCCAGGGAGATACGCTCTTCCTCTTTGAGGAGGGCAACGACGGCATCACCAGTTGGCAGTGGAGCTCCGATGGCTCTGCCATCATCAGCGACCCCTCGGCTCAAAACCCCTTTGCCACCAATGTATCGGATGGAGAGACCTTCACCGTTACTGTCGCCAACGGACTGGGGGCCTCCTCGAGCTGCTCCTTCACGGCAGAAGTGCTGCCCGCCCCCACAGCCACAGCTGAAATGCTCAACGCCTCCTGCCAAAGCGACACCTTCCTCCTTTTTGAAACAGGGGGACAAGCCGTCTCCTGGCTATGGGTCAGCGACGGGCAGGCCGTATTCAACGACCCCACAGCCCAAAATCCCGTCGCCACAGGTGTTGCTGAGGGAGAGCTCTTCACCGTCTTTATCGAAGACGCCAACGGCTGCCGTTCTCAGGCCTCCGTAGAAGCAAATTTCATCCAACCCGTAGCCCCCGAATACCTCATCGAATCCACAGACTCTGCCTGTTGGAATCAAAACAACGGCGCCTTCACCATCAACCTCACTTCCCAGCCGGCACCGCCTTACACTTTCTCTCTCGACGGAGAAAACTTCCAGGATTCAGGAACCTTCCAACATTTGCCGAAAGGCGAATACCAAATCTTCATACGCGATGCCAACGGCTGCCTGTATCCGGCAGAAGCCTCCATACCCGAAATCGCCCCCCTGCAACTGCTGAGCGAAACCTACCTCCTGCCCTGCCAGGGCAACGGCGTTTTGCTCTCGCCCACCCTCATCAACCCCTCCGGCACCGAAGTCATCTGGAACTGGCCCGACGGCAGCCACGAAACGACTTGGCTGGCCCAAAACACCGGCCAAATCACACTGACCGTCAGCAATTCCTGCGAGAGTCTGCAAAGCGAAATAACAGTAGAAAGTGAATTTGACGGCGAGAGCATTCCCGTTTACATACCCAATGCTTTCTCGCCCAATGGAGACGGCTTAAACGACTGCCTGCGCCCCGAATTTTCGCCCGAGGTCAAAATAGCCGCCTACACCTTCCGCGTGTTCGACCGCTGGGGGAATTTCCTCTTCGAAGGCTCCGAGCTGCAGGATTGCTGGGATGGCACCTACCGCGGCGCGCCCATGGACCCGGCCGTGTTCGTCTGGTATCTCGATGCCACGGTGGTCTATTGCAACCAGACGCTGCACGTCTTCAAAAAGGGAGGGGTAACCCTGGTCAGGTGAGGATGATGCCGCCGCCGATGAGGTCGTCGCCTTCGTAAAACACGGCCGACTGCCCGGGCGCCACGCCCTTGACGTGCCCCTGAAACTCGACGCGCACTTCGTCTTCGGAGCGCTGGTAGAGTTTGGCGAAAGCCCCCGGGTCCCGATAACGGATTTTGGTGAGGGCCTCTAAGCCTTCCGGCAAATGCGGGTATTTTTGGAGGTTAAGCTGCCCGACGGTCATGCCGTTGCGCACCAATTCCTCTTCCGTGCCGAGCACGACGGTATTGGTGTCGGGATGAATCTCGAGGACAAAAGCGGGATAGCCCAGCGCTATGCCCAGGCCCTTGCGCTGGCCGATGGTGTAAAAGGGATAGCCCTGGTGCTCACCCAGCACTTCGCCTTTGGTGTTGACGAACTTGCCGCCTTTGAGCTTTTCCTCCAGGCCCGGCACCTGCCGCTTGAGGAAACTGCGGTAGTCGTTGTCGGGTACGAAGCAAATTTCATAGCTCTCGCCCTTTTTGGAGAGCTCCTCATAGCCGAATTCCTTCGCCAAGCGGCGCACCTCCGTTTTGGTCATGCCTCCGAGGGGGAAGCGGCTGCGACGCAGGTTTTCCTGGCCCAGGCCCCAGAGCACATACGACTGGTCTTTCAGCGGGTCGGCGGCTTTGGAGATGAAGTAGCGGCCGTTTTCTTCCTTGATGAGGGCGTAGTGCCCCGTAGCGATAAACTCGCAGTCGAGCGCATCGGCCCGTTTGAGCAGGGCACTCCACTTGATGTGGGTGTTGCAAAGCACGCAGGGATTGGGCGTGCGGCCGGCGAGGTATTCGTCTATAAAGTTTTCGATGACGTAATCGCCAAACTCCTCCCGTATGTCCACAATGAAGTGCGAAAACCCCATGTCCACCGACACCTGACGGGCGTCGTTGATGGAGTCTAAGCTGCAGCAACCCGTCTCTTTCTTGCTGCCGCCCACATTGGCATAATCCCAGGTTTTCATGGTGATGCCCACCACTTCATAGCCCTGCTCGTGCATCAACATGGCCGTAACCGTGCTGTCAATGCCTCCGCTCATGGCGACCAATACTCTGCCGTGCTTACTCATAACAATGCCTGCTGTTTCCCATACTAAACCCCTGTTGCAAGGGAAAGTTTTAAGCCATAGAAAAAACCATTGTCAAAAAAAACAAGTACTTTTGACAATGATTTTTACGTTCCAACACAAAAACCACAACAAGATGAAAAGAATACTCTTCACTCCACTGCTCGTTTTGCTCTTTTTGAGCGCTTCTCAGGCTGCTTCCAGCCAGGAAATCGGTATGGCCTCCTACTATGCCGACAAGTTTCAGGGCCGCGAGACTGCCAGCGGCGAAAAGTACGACAAAGGGAAAATGACCTGTGCACACAGGACCTACTCCTTTGGCACCCTCCTCAAAGTTACCCGCTTAGACAATCAGAAATCTGTGATTGTGCGCGTCAACGACCGCGGCCCCCACGTCAGCGGCCGCGTGGTGGACGTCTCCAAAGCAGCTGCCAAAGAACTGGGCATGCTGAAAGACGGCGTGGTCAAAGTCAAAGTAGAGGTCTATAAACCCGTAACCCCCAAGACCGAAGAAGAAAAAACCAAGCCTCAAGCAACTTCAAAGCCCAAACCCAAACCCAAGCCCAAGCCCAACAGAGAAGAAACTCCTGCCGAATACGGCAAAACCGGCCCCGCCAAGAGCTCTTCCAAACCGGCTGCTTCGCCCTCAACTGACGAAAGAAAAAAAGTAACGACGCCCAACTCCAAACCCGATAAGGGCAAAACCGCAGGCAGCAGTAAGCCCAAACCCGCGCAGGAGCCTCCGCTCACCCCTTCTTCCTACAAGGAAGGCAACGGCTTCTACCACATCCAAATCACCACCTCCTCCGGTGGCTTCGCCACCCAGGTAGCCGTTTACTCCGACTTCAACAATGCCATGAAGGAAATTGCTACGCTGCAGAGCAAAGGCTTCAAAGACATCTACCTCAAAATGGAAACAATACCCAACGGCCCCACCCGCTACAAACTGCTGCTCGGCCTGCGCAAAACGCGGGAAGAAGCAGAGGTTTACCGCAAGAATTTGTACAAAAATTACAGGATTAAGGGGTTTGTGACGGAGGCGAGGTAAGTACTCTGGGAAGAGAGAGGCTTACAGCCTC
>WGBN01000276.1 GCA_015494245.1 Saprospiraceae bacterium
CAGTTGTCCGTGACCTGCGGAGCAGGCAGATAGCCGGTGGACTTACAGGGCTGCGGGTGAGCAGCAGGGACGTTGGCCGATACCGTAAAGGACTCAATAAATACGTCCGGAGCCTCTTCATCCACAATCTTAATAATCTGTACATTGTCTTCACCGGCAGCATTTTGCATAACAACCTGACCGGAGCACCAGTCCAAAACCGTCCAGGTACGAACGATCTTAAAAGTAGAACCGCAGGTTTCAACAATGGCATCCGAATAGGTAGAGCCATACATACATGCTGCTGCATCAGGCGTGGCAATGCCTGAGCCAGTATTGGCAAGCACAGAAGCACTGGTAATGCCGGTGGCATCCGTCATCTGGCCCAATACTTCCAGAGCTGCTACCGAGGGGTGTAAGGGAGCAGCATCCGTAATGTTGGGATAATCGGCATACTGTGAGCAAGACCACTTGATGTCGTTGGGGAAATCAACATCCAAGCGCTCAATAATGATGGTCTGATAGCAAATAGCAGACTCGTTACCACTGTCATCAATAGCGACAAAGCCGCGCATGACCACCGTCTGATTGTCGTCGCAAATGTCCGTATCCGTGTAATACTCATCCGTAATCTGAATATCCGGACTCAAATCACAGTTGTCATAAGCCGGCGGGAAGGGGACGTTGTTGAAGTCCTCCGCACAGGAAATGGTCACAGTGTTGCAAACCACTTCAGGAGCAGCCTTGTCTTCAATGGTAATCGTGCTCCAGCAGCTGTTGCCACTGTTCAGATCCGTAGCCTTCACGGTCAGCGTTTGGTTCAGGTAATCATGAGCGCTGAAAGACACTACATTGATACCCGAAAAGAGAACGTTCACGCCTTGCATGACGTCCAATTGGTAATCCACACCGGGGAGGGGATCTCCTTCCAGGATCATATCGGCAGTCAAATCCACCGTACACGTCCCATCCGTAGCGGGATCAACCGATACTTGTACGTTGTCGTTACAAGCAAGGGTTTGGGCCGATGCATACACTCCTACCAAAAGGAGTACAGGCAAAAGGAGCCATTTTGTAAAATTCGCTTTTTTCATAAGACTTAATTTGTTGTTTAGTAAAAAAATCACAAACGCTCTTTTCCCCTTAAAGAGCGCATCCGTGATCCAAGACACCCGTTGATGCCTTGAATTTCTTATAGTTAAAGACGCCTTGCGCCTTCATCAAGTCACAAAATCAAATAGAGAACCCATGAATCAATAATACTCACCAACGCCCCTTAAGACAGGAATTATTCTTTCAGGAGCTTTATGCCCCCAAGGCGTTGAAGATCGGTTTTTGTTCATGGGGCTCTCCCCGCTTTCGCGGAAACAGCTTAATGCGGCAAAAGTACGAAGCTTTTGCCAACTATCCCCCTCCTGCGATAGATTTTTTTAAAAAAACAGCTATCGCATTCGGTAGCCACAAAATTAGGCGCTTTAAGCATCTGAGAGAATACCCTATTTCTGGTATTTTTCCAGATAAAACCGGATAAATGGCCGGAAAATAGGGGCAAAAGGCCTCTACAGACTGGTGATCAGGCTTTTTAACCGGGCAGTTCACATTTGCAGGCCCAACTCCACGCCCTCGCGAATAGCTCGCTCCGCATCCAGCGCTCCCGCTTTCGCGGCTCCACCGATGAGATGAACGGGAACGCGGCAGCCCATATCCCTCAACTGCTCTTTCAGCTCATCAACTGGTCGCTGACCGGCACAGAGAACGATCCGGTCGAGCTCGAGAAGTTGCTCGCCTTCTTCCGTTTCAATGCGCAGCCCCCGCTCCTCCACACCGAGATAGTTCACACCATTTATATATATAATTCCGAGATGGCGAAGGCGCATCCGGCGTATCCAGGCCGTCGTCTTGCCCAGCCCTTGTCCGGGTTTGCCTTTGGAGCGCCTGAGCAGGTAGATCGTTCTCCTTTGCTGCACAGGCAAAGGCTTGCGCAGACCTCCGGCATTCTTCAGCTCCGGATCAATACCCCACTCATCGGCGTAAGATATTTTTTCCGCTGCCGGCAGAGCCAAATACTCAGCCACATCCACCCCCACACCTCCGGCACCGATAATGGCAATCCGCTCGCCCACTTGTCTGGCCATATCTGCCCGCAAAACCTGCTCGTAAGTCAGCACTTTTTCATCATCTATACCGGGGATATCGGGTACGCGGGGCTTCACACCGCTTGCCAGCACGATCTCATCATAACCGGCTTTCGCCAAATCTTCTGCCTGCACGCGCTTGTTCAAGAAGACTTTCACACCCAGCAAAGCCAATTGGCGCTCAAAATACCGGATGGTCTCGGCATAGTCCTCCTTGCCGGGGATGCGCATGGCCAGCTTAAACTGCCCGCCCAAAGCATCGGAGGCCTCGTACAGCTCAATCTCATGCCCACATTCGGCCGCCGTTTTGGCGAAAGCCATACCGGCGGGCCCTGCTCCCACCACAGCTATGCGTTTTGGAGCAGAAGTCTTCTTCACTACCCATTCGGTTTCGCGACAAGCCAGGGGATTCACCAGGCAGGAAGCCGTTTTTCGCTCAAAAACGTGGTCCAGACAAGCCTGGTTACAGGCAATGCAGGTGTTGATCTCATCCCGCCGCCCCTCCGCTGCCTTGCGCACAAAGTCGGGATCAGCCAAAAAGGGCCGTGCCAAAGACACCAAATCGGCCTTGCCGGCCGCCAAAATCTCCTCGGCCACCTCCGGCATGTTGATGCGATTGACCGCTACGAGCGGAATGCTCACCTCCCGCTTCATCCGCGCCGTTACCTCGCTGAAAAAACCGCGCG
>WGBN01000277.1 GCA_015494245.1 Saprospiraceae bacterium
AAATCACCGCCTATGATATAAAACCCACCCCCCTACCCAAACCCTTCTTGAACAATCTCCAAAAACACCTTTTTGATAGCAGGATTCACGGCGATAATTTCTTCACCAAAGAGATAATCGTTTTTACCTGAAAAGTCGCAGACTATAGCTCCTGCTTCACGGGCGATGAGGCTCCCTGCTGCTACATCCCAGGGGCTGAGGCTGTATTCAAAAAAAGCATCGAAGCGCCCGGCAGCTACATAAGCCAAATCTGTTGCGGCTGAGCCCATGCGTCTGATTCCCCGCGTTTGTCGCATGAGTTGTTTAAGCACTTGGCAGTAAGCTTCTGTGCGGCTGTAATCGTGATAGGGGAATCCCGTTGCAATAAGGGATTCTCCCAGGTCCTTTATCTGCCGTACTTGGATGGGGCGCCCATTGAGATAGGCTCCACCTCCATCCCAGGCGAAAAACATTTCATCTCTGGTGATTTCATATACCACACCTAAGATGATTTGATCTTTGTATTCCAATGCAACACTGATGGCAAAACATGGAATTTGGTGGAGAAAATTGGTGGTTCCATCCAGAGGGTCAATGATCCAGCGATAATCTGTTTTCAGGTCAATGCTTTCACTTTCTTCTGCGAGAAAAGAGGGATTGGGAACCAGTTCTCCCAATTGCGCTATGAGCCGGTCTTCTGCTTCTTCATCTACATAGCTGACCAGCATGTTGTGGTCTTTTTCGCTTATTTGTGCTTCACCAACTTTACCATATTCCCCGAGAATAAATCCCCCTACCTCCCGGACGAGTGAAGTGACCCGATTCGTTAATTCTTGAAGATTTATTGTTTTCATTGATTTTCTCTTTTCTGCGCTAAGCTACACATAATTTTTAGACTAACTATTGTTAAAAATCTAAGGTGATTGAGCCGGGAGGCCCACGCGGGCAGGGTCGAAATCACCGTGCATGATATGCACCGCTCCTCCCCTCTGATTTCGACTGCGCTCCGCGCGCTCAATCGCCGGGGAGAAGGGCCGTAGGTTTTGTCTTAACCCAAGGTGATTGAGCCGGGAGGCCCCAAGCGGGCAGGGTCGAAATCACCGTGCATGATATGCAACCCAAGGCGATTGACCTACACTGCCCAAGCGGGCAGGGTCGAAATCACCGCCTCTCCACACCATCCTCACCCTTCTCCTCGCGGAGCAATCGCCAAGCCTTTTGTGTATAGTTTTCTGCCAGCTCTGGTAACCACTCAGGATGCCGGAGAATTAGGGCTTCTTTTTTCGCCCTCCTCCACCCTTGGACTTGTTTTTCTCTGTAAAATGCTGTTTGGACTCTTTTGTACTTTTCAAAGTAAACAAGTTTTACCGGCAGGCGCTTTTTGGTATAATTTGCGCCATTCCCGGTCATGTGCTCACTTAGCCTTCTGACTAAGTTGTTGGTGCTTCCAGTGTAATAAGTACCGTCGCTGCACTCCAAAATATACATAAAACCTTCTCTCATGGGGATACATAGTTTGGTTTGGGGCGCGATATTAAGGCATTGCAGCATTTTTATCAATGCGTTAAACGGATATAAACGTTTATAAACGTTTATAAACGCTTACGGAACACTGCCAAAGGTGATTGAGCCGGGCAGCCCCGCGGGCAAGGCCGAAATCACCGCGCATGCTCCGACCCCCTCCTCCCCTCTGATTTCGACTGCGCTCCGCGCGCTCAATCGCCGGGGAGAAGGGCCGTAGGTTTTGTCTTAACCCAAGGTGATTGAGCCGGGCAGCCCACGCGGGCGGGGTCGAAATCACCGCGTCTCCTCTCCCCCCTCACCTCCCAACAAATACCCCTTAAACCCCTCATACCCTGCTCCCATGACAATACTAATTTTCTCTTTAGTTGCCACTGCTTGTAATTGTTGGGGAATTTCAACCTTTCTTCCTAAAGCAGATTCAATGGTCTCCAGGAATTTGGATGGGTGTGCAGTTTCTAAAATTATGCCATATTCTCCCTTGTTTCTCAATTTTTCCCAGGCCAACATGCCGATCGCGCCATGCGGGTCAAAGGTGTAGTGATATTTTAGGAAGTACTTTTGAATACCCTCAATAGTCTCTTCGTCTGTAAAACTTGCGCCTCGTACATCTTCGCGCATCATGTTCCACGTGGAACAACGCTCTCCTCCTTGTCCCAAGGTGATTGAGCTGCGCCGGCCCGCGTGGGCAGGGTCGAAATCACCGCGCATGATGTAAAACTTAAGGTGATTGAGCTGGGCGGTCAGGCGGGCAGGGTCGAAATCACCGCGCACGCTCCAAAATTCTTCTCCCCCCCCATCGTTCCACGTGGAACTATAAAGCTCCAACATCCTGCTAAAATTTGATGGGTTTCCCACATCCATAGCATTGGAAAGGGTGGCGATGGAGGGCCGTGGCCTGAATTCTGCCCGCTCAAGATAGTCCGGAACAACGCGGTTAGCATTGGTGGCAGCTATGAATTTCGCAGGTAAGCCCATGCGCTTAGCGATTAAACCCGCCGTGAGATTGCCGAAATTTCCGCTGGGTACAGAAAAAACGACCCTCTTCCTGCGCTCCCGGGGTGCTTGCCGGAAGGCCTCGAAGTAGTAAAATGTCTGCGGAATAAGGCGGGCAATATTGATGCTGTTGGCTGAGCTGAGGGGTAAATGGCTTAGATCAGGGTCTGTAAAAGCCCGTTTGACCAAAGCCTGGCAGTCATCAAAACTGCCCTTGATCTCTAATGCCGTGATGTTCTTGCCCCAGGTTGTGAGCTGTTTCTCTTGAAGTGGGCTCACTTTGCCCGAAGGGTAGAGAATGCTTACTTTGATGTTGGGCGTGTCAAAAAAACCGGCTGCTACTGCACCTCCTGTATCTCCGGAAGTAGCTACCAATATGTGAAGATGCCCGCCCTTTTTAGATAGAAAATAGCTCATCACCCGAGCCATGAAGCGCGCACCAAAATCTTTAAATGCGAGCGAAGGACCGTGAAAAAGCTCTAAAACTCCGCAGTCTTCATCCAAACTTACCAAAGGGGCAGGAAAATCAATGGCATCTTCAATGATATCTCGCAAAGCATTTTCCGGAATGTCATCCCCAATGAGCGCCCTGGCTACTTCAAAGGCCAGATCAGAAAAACTCATTTGGTCAATCTCCTCAAAAAAGGAGGGTGGGAGCTTGGGGATAGACTCCGGCATGTACAAACTGCCATTCTCAGATAGCCCTTTGAAAACGGCATATTCTAAACTTACCCTTTCTGTACGTGTGCCAATGTCGTATAAGCGCATGACCTCTACATTTTTCTGGCCCCCTCAAGATTGATGGGCGATTGGTATATCGTGTGTTCTATGCCGTACTTTTCCCAAGTGGATGACATGGCATTGCCTACAGCTTCAGCTATAAGACTGTTTGAGCTGAGAGCAAAAATTGCAGGCCCTGCTCCCGAAATGCTGCACCCCAAAGCCCCGGCTTCCAGCGCTGCATCCTGTACTTCAGAAAAGTGTGGAATGAGCTTAGCTCGCTGAGGTTCAATGATGATGTCCTTTAAACATCGTCCTAAAAGAGTTATATCCTGCCGGTACATAGCAGCGACAAAGGCACCCAGATTAGCACTTTGTTGCACGAAATCCGATAGGGGCACCTGAGAAGATAATATAGAACGGGCCTCCTTTGTCATGATCTCCAGCTTCGGACTAATGATGGTTACCTGCAGACCAGGGATGGCCGGTAAGCGATGTACATCAGGCGGATTGGATGAGCGTACTAAAATAATGCCGCCAAGAAGCGATGGCGCTACATTGTCTGCGTGTGCTGCCGTGCCTGTCGCGATAGACTCTCCGGCTAAGGCAAAAGGTAGTAAATCCCGTTTCTCCAAAGGGCGTTTTAGCAATTCATTTACAGCCATTGCTCCTGCTACCGCACTGGCTGCACTGGAGCCCAGCCCGCTCCCAAAAGGCATCTTTTTTCTCAACTCAAATTCAATGCCGATTTCCTGCTCTTTGCCAAGGTGTTGCAGCAGTCGAAGCCCGGCCAGGCCCGCGGTGTTCTTTTCAACCTCATAAGGCAATTTACCTTTGGCTCCTGTGATTTTTACAATGCGCAAACCCGGCTCATCAACCTGCCTCGCAATCAACTCATCTCCTAAGCCCTCTATGGATAGACCCAATACATCAAAACCACACGCTACATTGCCTACCGTGGCAGGAGCAAAAATCTTAATTCCGGGTGTGCTCATTGTTTTATTTTTGTTATTTGTAATTTGTTTTGATCGTAATTCAAGTTCGCAAGTTAATGATCTCTGCGAAGATGCCGGCTGCTGTTACTTCAGCGCCGGCTCCCGGCCCATATACGACCAGCGGACGCTCTTTGTAGCGCATGCTCGTAAAGGCTATGATGTTGTCACCGGCATTTAAAGCATAAAAGGGATGGTCACTATCTACTTCGCGAAGGGAAATCTCTGCTTTTTTCTCTGCAGCCTCAAAAGATGCGATTGGGCGCAAGGCCTTCCCCGACTCCTTCGCTTTTTGCCGCAAGGCAGCAAAAGAAGCATCTACCTCTGGCAGGCGCTCTAAAAACTCCTCTACACTTTGGAGCTCCCACAATTCTTTGGGCAATATGGATTCAACCTGCACGTCCTCTAACTCCAGCTCATATCCCGCCTCACGGGCTAAAATGAGAATTTTGCGCTGCATGTCTTTACCACTGAGGTCATCCCTGGGGTCTGGCTCTGTATAGCCAAGGCGCCTGGCTTCCAAAACTGCCTCGCTAAATTCCAAGCCATGCTGAAAAGCGTGAAAGATAAAGGACATGGAGCCGGAAAGCACGCCTTCTATGCGGATGATGTGGTCTCCGCTGTTCACCAAATCGTTTAGGGTGTCAATGACGGGCAGACCGGCACCTACATTGGTTTCAAACATCCAGGCGACATTGCGCTTTTGGGCCAGTTGCTTGAGCGAACGATAGCGCTTATACGGCCCGGAAGCGGCTATTTTATTGGGCGTGGAAATGGAAATGCTGCTGTCCAGAATCTCTGCATACCACTGAGGTACTTCATCAGTCGCTGTGTTGTCCACAAAAAGGGCGTTGCGGAGGTTGAGCGCTTTCATCCGTTGTACGTAAGCCTGCATGTCCATGCTTTCTCCGGAAGCCTCCATGCGCTCTTTCCACGAACTCAGCTCAATGCCATTGGGGTCGAATAGCATCTTGCGGCTGTTGGCCAGTCCGACTACTTTGATTTCTAACTTCTTGTGCTTCCGTAGCAAATCGGATTGCTGACGAATTTGCTCCAACAAAGTACCTCCAACCAATCCCGCTCCGACGATGAAAAGATGCCGAACTTCCGTTTCCGAAAGGAAGAAATGTTCGTGCAAGGCATTGAGCGCCTTGCTTTCATCTTTGGCAGGTATCACTACCGAAATGTTGAGCTCCGAAGAACCCTGCGCAATAGCTACAGCATTGATGCCATTTTGTCCGAGCGCTGTGAATAAGTGGGCTGCTATGCCGGGCCGATAGCGCATGTTTTCTCCGATAATCGCTACAATGGCCATACCATCTTCCCGCTTGACGGGCTTGACCATGCCGGCTTTCATTTCTAACCGAAAGGCAGTTTCTATGGCTGCCTGCGCCTGCTCAGCTTGTTCGGGGAGCACGGCAAAAGTAATGGCGTGTTCGGAGGAGCCCTGTGTAATAAGAATGATGTTTACCTCTGCCCGCGCCAGGGCATCGAAAAGACGGGCAGCACTCCCGGGTACGCCAATCAAACCACTGCCGGACAAGGTGAGCAAACTGATTTGATCCAAAGAGGAGATGCCCTTGACCGGTTCATCACTGCGATCGGATTCCCTTTGGATGAGTGTCCCCTGCTCAGCAGGGGCAAAGGTGCTTTTGATGTATATCGGTATGCCAACCGACATGGCTGGCTGAATGGTTGGCGGATAGATGACTTTGGCGCCGAAGTGGGACATCTCCATGGCCTCGGCATAACTCAGACGCGGGATGGGAAAGGCGTTCTTCACCTTTCGGGGGTCGGCAGTTAGTACGCCTGCCACGTCTGTCCATATTTCCAGGCGCTCGGCTCCGAGGGCAGCGGCCAGGAGAGAAGCAGTGTAGTCTGACCCGCCACGCCCCAGCGTTGTGGTAGCGCCTTCTTCGTCGGAGGCAATGAATCCCGTGACGATTTGGGTGCCTTTTGCTTTCGCAAAATGCTCTTGCAGCAGCGCCTGGGTCTTCGGGAAATGCACAACAGCCCTGCCAAACATCGAATTGGTACGGATTAACTTGCGAGCATCTACGTATTGTGCCTCGTACCCCATTTGCCGAAAGGCTGCGGCAATAATGTAGTTGGAATTTCGCTCTCCAAAACTGAGCAGGTAGTCCAAAGTGCGCGTAGAAGTTTCTTTGACGAGAGAGATGCCAAGCAGGAGATTTTGCAAAGTCTTGTGGTTTTCCGCCAGGGCTTGCTGCGCTTTTTGCAATTCCTCTCCCTCAAGGAGCTCTTGAGCTGCGTTCTGATGGCGCTCACAAAAATCTTTATAGAGGTCCAGATAAGTTTTATCATTGGCTTTCGCCAAATGACTCATTTTGATGAGCTGGTCGGTAACTCCCCCAAAAGCCGAACAGACTACCGCAAAGGACACTCCCCCCTCCCGGTAATCTTGCAAAATGCCAAGCAACCTCCGAATGCGCTCCGGACTGCCAACAGAAGAACCCCCAAATTTTAAAATGCGCATGCTGTCTTCTTGAAGTTTTTGAATACAACTGATTCATTCCTGCAGGCAGGAACAGTATGAATATACAAAGTTCGGAAATTTTAGTTGCAAAGAAAGCGGGTGGCCGGTTGATGTATCTTAGATGGTAGTACCTAATGGCTATTGCTCATTAAATGGGAGCCATAGCCAGGGCTTCTTCCTCTTTTCTCCTCATTTCTTTTTGCTCGGCTTTTGTCTTGTCTTTGTAGCCCAACAGGTGGAGTACGCCATGTGCCATTACGCGCAGAAGCTCTGTGAGGAAGGGAACTTGGTACGTCCGGGCATTTTCGCGTATGCGGTCTATGCTTAAATAAATTTCGCCTTCAATGATGGGGAATTCCGAGAGTGGAAAGGTGATGATGTCTGTATAAGTATCGTGCTTGAGATATTGCACATTGATATCGTGTAAAAACTCGTCCGAGCCAAAGATGTACTGCAGGCTTTTGAGCTCACCACCTTCGGCCCGGATGATTTTTTGAAGCCAATCTTCCAGAGGGAGCCCCTTGAGCTCTTGGGGAACTTCCATATCAGCTTCAGATAGAAGCAGGGCTTCTATCGGGGCTTCTTCAAAATTTTGCTCCGGCCAGTCAAATGGCATAGTGCTGGCTTGGCTTTAGAATTTAAAGTGCAGTTCGACGGTGCGGCCATTGTTCTGAAAATGCATTTCGTCTGAAAGCTCTTGCATAATCATGACACCGCGTCCGCCATAAGACCGCAAATTTTCATCCCTGGTAGGGTCGGGCAAATTTTGATAGTCAAAACCTTCTCCCTGATCGGTAATTCGGAAGGCCACCGAGGTGGGGGCTTTTTTGATGATTTCCAGCTCGACAAACTTGTTCTCGTCTTCAGCATTGCCGTGCCTGATGGCATTGGTAATGGCCTCTGTCAGGCTGATGTAGATGTCGCCAAATTTCTCCTTGGGGAGGTCCATCTCACGCGCAATACGCAGTACGATCTGTTCAAGCTCCTGAACGCTTTGGGTCTTAGATTGTAGTTTTGTTTTCAGCATAATTTTCAGATCCGTGAACAAAATAGCCAAGGGGCTCAAGCCGGCAGCAGGGGTGCTCTGTGTCGTATAAAGTTGAATCCGCTCTTTATACAACATAGGGGCTGCTTGAGTTCAACCCACATTTACTTTTTCAAACCAAAGTGGTTTGAGCAAAATGTACATGTCCATGGGAGGTTTCTCGGTTGTCGGGATAGCCATTGCTGTGTGCCGGCAGGGGGCGAGGGCAGCAACAGCCTACAAAATACGGACATTTTTTGCTCATTGTCAAGGGTTGAGGCCAAAAAAAGTGAAAAAAGGTCAATTTTCTTCACTTTTTTTGAAATAATCCTCGACCAGGCGCTTGTAATAGGGGTTTAAGCGGGGAGAAACGCTGCGCAATTCTTCGGTTTCGGCCTGGCGTTTGCGCAGGTATTCCTCCAGAGCGGGGGGCAACTTGCGCTGATAGTCCTGGGCCGTTTCCGATTTGCGCTTGTTGTCTTTATCGCGTTGGCGCTCGGCCTTTTCGTGCTCCAACAGGCGGGTGAGGATTTCCTGCTGGCGCTTCATCATCTCATTGGTGAGGCGTTTATTGACCAAATCGGTTTCGATCTTGTTCATTTGATCCATGATCTCCTCCAGCTCTTTAGAGCCCTTGCCCTGCTGTTGAAGTTCTTTTTGCATTTGCCGCAAGGCCTCTCTGAGGGCAGCCTGCTTGGCAGCCGTTTTGGCAAATTCTTCGCTGGAAGGCATGTTGCCGTTTTGCATTTGCTCGTGCATCTTGCGCATTTGCTCGGAAATCTCCTTTTGCCCCTTGCTGATTTTGTCCTTGGGTACATTGCCCTTGCCACCTTTGCCCTGGCCTGGATTGTTGCACATCTGATTGCCACTCATCATGCCCGACATCTGCATTTGCATCTGCTGCATGACCTCGTCTAACATCAGAGCCAGGTCGTTGAGATTCTTCATCACGTATTGCTGATGCTTGGAGGCCTGACTGACTTTGCGTTCCTCCAATTGGTCGGTGGCATCCTTCATGTTGGTTTTGATTTCCCCCACTTTTTCCATCACATAGCTTTCGATCTGGAAAACCCGCTTGCTCAGCGCCTGCAAGCTGTCTTCGACCAGCCGGAAATCGTCTTCCAACTTGAATTGTTTGTTTACCAATTCTACATAGCGGGGTGTATTGATGGCGGTCTCCTGAAAATCCTTTTGCAAATTTTCCTGATCAAAAGACAGCGTCAGGAGGTTTTCCAGCAATTGGCGCAGGGCTTCCATGTCTTCCATCATTTGGTCCATGGCCATGCTCTTCATGCTGCCGGACATGCTCTGTGCCATTTGACGCATCTTTTGGGATGCGCTTTTTTGTGATTTGGAAGCTCCCTGGTTTTCCTTTTGCTCGAGCTGCTCCTGGCTCTTATCCAGGTCCTCTTCGATTTTTTCGCTCTCTTCTTTGTGGTCTTCGAGTGGTTTGGGTTTTTCCAACTCCTTATTCATTTTTTGGATGTCCTCCATCTTCTCTTGCAGTTCATCAAACTTTTCGTTGATGTCTTCCTGCTCTTTTTGGAGTTCTTCCTGGGGTTTTTCTTCATTGGCGGTTTCTTCGCTTAGCTTTTCCTGCTGCTCGGCCAAGTCTTCCAATTCCTGAATGACTTCATCCATCTTTTGCTCGAGCTGCAGCTCTTTGAACAATTCCAGAGCGCGGTCGAGTTCTTTTTCCATCTCGTCTTCCGACAACTGGAATTCTTCCATCTGCTTCAGAGCCTCGTCCTTCTGCATCTCATCTAACATCTTCTGTATCTCCTCCATCAGTTTTTGCATTTCCTCATCCATGGTCTCGTCCATGAGCTTTTGGAGTTGCTCTTGCTTTTGGAGAATGTCTTCACTGCGCTCGCGAAACTCCTGTTGGTTCTCCAGGTTCTCTTTGTAAGCTTCGCGAGCCTTTCGGATTTCTTCCATCAGCTCTTTTTGCCGCTCCAACAATTTTTCCAGCTCTTTGCGGTCTTGCCAGTCGGGCTCTTCTTTTTGGAGGAGTTCTTCCCGTTTTTTCTTGAGCTGCTCCTGGA
>WGBN01000278.1 GCA_015494245.1 Saprospiraceae bacterium
ATAAAAAAATTTACCGCAATACACATAGAGAGGCAGACACATAGGCGTTGTCCCGAGCGAAGTTGCACCCTGAGCGGAGTTGCACCCTGAGCGGAGTCGAAGGGGAAGGGGAAGGGGAAACGGAGTCGAGGGCTCTGCCCCCCCTACATTGGCCCGCAATAGACGCCCGTCACGCGTCACGCGTTACGTTCGTCACGTTCGTCACGAAAAACCGCTAAACACTAAACCAACACGCCCGACAACCGACAACCGACAACCGACAACAGACCCCCCTCAAAACGGATTCGAAAAACGCTCATCGAGGATGATGCTGGAATCCGTGAGGGTATAGAGAAAGTTCAGCAGGTCTTGTTTTTGCGATTCAGACAGATTGAGCGGATAAGACAGGTTTTCGTCCAGGTTGTCGGCAAAATGGATGTGATCGCTGTATTGGTCTATGACCTCTTCCAAGGTCGCAAAGCGACCGTCGTGCATGTAAGGTGCTGTAAAGACCAGGTTGCGCAGCGTCGGCGCCCGGAATTTGCCATTGTCAAAGGTCTTGCCGCTTACTTCGCCGCGGCCTAAGTCGGGAAAGTCATTCAGCGTGGAGACCTCTTCGATGCCGTTGTTAAAGAAATCGTTGTTGCCAAACAGGGGAGCATTGTGACAGTGAAAGCATTGAGCATCCGGCAAAGCGCTGCCGGGGAAGTCGAAAAACATCTCAAAGCCCCTGTACTCTGAGTCGGTAAACTCTACCGTAGGGTCGTTGTACAAAAATTTGCGGTCAAACTTGGAATTGGCCGTAATCATGGTGCGCTCAAACTGAGCAATGGCCTTGACGACCAGATCGCGCGTAATCTCCTTGCTGTCAGAGATGCCAAAAGCCTTGCGAAACATGGCCGGATAATCCGGATGCTGACGCAGGCGCTCCTCCACTACTTCCCAGGTATTTGCCATCTCCACGGGGTTTTCCACCGGCTGCAGCGCCTGGTCTTCCAAAGTAGCTGCGCGCCCGTCCCAAAACAAACCGGCCGTAACAAAACCCACATTCATCACCGCCATGGCACTGCGCGTGCCCTGCAAGCCCATCACGCCATTGCTCACGGGTTTGTTGTCCGTAAAACCGCCCGCCTGCAAGTGGCAGGAGGCACAGGAGACCGTATAATCCAAAGAAAGCAGGGAATCGTAAAACAAAAAGCGTCCCAGCTCAATGCCCTCTACCGTCATGGGATTGTCGGCAGGGATGTCCATGGGTGGGAAGCCCTGCGGAATTTGCAATTCATAAGGCTGCGGGTCATAGGGAATGTCTTCCAAATCGCCTTTCACATCCGGAGGCTGAGGCTCCGGCTTACAGGAAGCTGCAAAAACGATAAAGAGCAGACTTAAGGCTCCGGAAAATAAAAACAGCTTTTGCTTCATCATCCTTAAAGCGATTTAGTCATTGATGGAAAAACTCTCAATCATGTTGTCCATGAATTTCATGGCCCAGGTCAGATTGTCTATGGTATGGGTGGCGGGATGAGCGATCAGATCTATGTAGCCGTCGCCTTCTTTAAAACACTGATGCACATCTACCTTAAAGGGCACAACCGCCTTGCCGTTTTTGTCCAACTCAAAAACGAACGGCAACTCTTTGCTGCGATACACCTCATCCGAGCCACAGTGGTAAAGAATGGCTCCATCGTCAAAAACCCCATCGCCATTGGCATCCACCTTGCCACTGGTCATGCTGAAGATGTAACTCTCCCAGGCATCCCAGTAGTGAGAGTCTTTGGCCAGCGGGTGGCCGGCGGGATAATCCGATGCTCGAGTCTCGTTCAGCATCATGGGCACACCTATACCTATGCGCACGGCCTTGTATTTGCCGGAAGGCACCTCAGAAAAGTCTATCGAAAAACCCTCCTGCGCCTTGCTCAGGGCATCCATATCGTCAAAATCCACAAAATCAATCTCCGTCAAGGGTACCTCCGTGCCGTCTTCGCGCACCAAGGCTACATCCGAAATGTAAAAATTGAAAGCCGTAAAAAAAGCATCCAAAGTGTCGTTGTAGGCATAAGGCTCCATCATCACCAGAGGTGAACCGTCGTACAAAGCCTTAAAATTCAACTCGACAACGCCCTTTTTTTCCCTGCCGCAAGAAGTTGTCCCCAATGCGAGGAGGAGGGCCAAAGCGAAAAGAAATGTGTTTTTCATGTGTAAATATTTAAATTAGGTCTTGCCTTTCGGCCTGCCTGTCTTCAAAGCAGATAAATGCACATTAAAGTAAACGCTCCCATCGCCTTTTTCGTCGGGCAGAAAGGAGGTAAAATTTGCAGCATGGGTGACAAAGGATAAAAAATAAACACCTATTCCCAAGAAAAAGATGCAGGCAGTTGTTGGCGGATGCGCTCTTCCAGTGCTTCGGGGGTATCGTTGCGCAGATCGGCGCCCTCCAACCAGGCCAGGTAGTTGAGCTGCAACTTCAGCACGGCATCGGCCCCCGGCACAACCTCAAACGCTCCTCCATTTGCCGAAAGGCTGATCCTGACCGGCTCAAAGATACGCAATACCGTCGAATCCTGTACCTGGGCAGCATCTCTGTACAAAGCCACCCGCAAGGGAATGTAACCCATGCCCGCCTCCCAGTTGAGGCTGTCGGAGCGGAAGTCCAGCGGGTGGCCCGAAGGCATGCGCGTGATGTCGGCCTGACGAATCTCCTCGGGCAGGCCAATGTAAAAGATGAGCGAATCAAAGGTGCCTGCCCGATGCAACTCACCTATCGTCCGGCGGGAGGAAGAGCCGGCATCTATGAGGAGGTAATCGTCTTTGCCCGTGTGCTTCTCCCCTGTCGCATCGTACCAGGAAAATTCGTCGCTTACTTCCAGCGTGCCCTCCGGACCCTTCAGGCGGAAGTCGTAGAGGTAGAAGAAAATGCTCTGAAAGCGGAAGCTGTCCTGGTTGAAAGGAGCCACGGCATAAGCGCTGTCATACGAAAAAGCAAAGCTGGTATCGGGCTGATCGGAGGGAATGACACTGTGCAGAGGGGAGAGTTGCAAAGAGGGGTAAGTGCAGCAATCGGCACAGGGGCGGTCGGCAGCAACGTCAAAATTGGAGGCCTGCAGGTCCAGGCAGCCCTCCTGCTTCTCATAACAGCTTGCAAACAAAACAACAAAAAACAGACCTGTGCAAATGGTTTTCATGGACTATGGTTTTGCGGCTCCCCGCCTTTTGGCTGCTCAAAGGTACAACTATTCGGGAGAGAAAGCGTTATCCGTTTGTCTGCTTGTACCTGAAAATTTTACAATTTGATTTTACCCATGAAACGCTTTGTTCTTCTCTTCGCTTTATTCATCACATTTTTTGCACAGCTTCAGGCGGCATATATTCTGCTGCCTATGGATGAAGCTCAAAAAGACCACCTCAAAGCTTATGGCATCACGTATTGGGTGCTGAGCAATGGGGCTGAGGCCTGGTGGCTGCTCAACTACCGCGGCGGCAGCTTTGCCTTTCCGCACATTCCGGCCTTTGAGCGGGAGTGCCTCATCAGGGGCGTGAGCTTTGAGATCGTGCCGGATGCAGCCTTCAACAAAATCCTCAACGAAATTGCCGACCCCGAGGTCAATATGGATGCCATCAAGCTGGAAAAAGCCCCAAAGATTGCCGTCTATTCGCCCGACTTCAACGCCAAGGGCGAGCGCATACAACCCTGGGACGATGCCGTCACGCTGGTATTGACTTATGCGGAAATCCCCTACGAAACGATTTACGACGATGAGGTGCTGGCCGACCGCCTTGTGGAATTTGACTGGCTGCACCTGCATCACGAAGATTTCACGGGACAATACGGGCGCTTTTATCGCTCCTTCCACAACTACCCCTGGTACCAGGAGAATGTCAGGCGCATGGAAGCGCTGGCGCACAAGCACGGCTTTCAAAAGGTCTCGCAGCTCAAACTGGCCGTGGTGAAGAAAATACGCGATTACGTCATCGGCGGAGGCTTTATGTTTGCCATGTGCTCAGCCACCGACACCTATGACATCGCACTGGCTGCCGACGGGGTGGACATCTGCGCCGAATACTACGACGGCGACCCCGCCGACCCGAATGCACAGCAAAAGCTCAACTACGACAACACCTTTGCTTTCCGCAACTTCCATCTCGTCAAAGACCCGCTGGAGTACGAATTTTCTGACATTGACAACACCAGAGACCGAAAAATACCGCCCGAGCAGGACTATTTCACACTCTTCGACTTTTCGGCCAAGTGGGACCCCGTGCCCACCATGCTGACGCAGTGCCACACCCGCACCATCAAGGGTTTTATGGGGCAGACGACGGCTTTTAAAAAGGCGCTGATCAAGCCCAACGTACTCATCATGGGCGAAACCAAGCCGCTCAAAGAAGCCCGCTACATCCACGGCACCATGGGCAAAGGCACCTGGACATTCTACGGCGGCCATGATCCCGAAGACTACCGCCACTTTGTCAATGATCCCGAGACGGACCTCAGCCTGCATCCCAATTCGCCGGGCTATCGCCTCATCCTCAACAACGTGCTCTTTCCGGCGGCGAGGAAGAAAAAGCGCAAGACGTAAGAAGCACTTTCACCTCCCGCCTCCTTTGAAAAATAAACTATCAAGTTGAACCAGCTTAAACCCGCGAAAACCTTTAGACTGAGC
>WGBN01000279.1 GCA_015494245.1 Saprospiraceae bacterium
AACCGGGCCCTGTACCTTGAGCAAGCGTTTTTACTTCATCAACTTCCAGCAAATAGCATTATGGCTGATAAGACCATCATTGAAAAATTGAAGGACTTGTACAACCTTCAACAAATTGACTCCCAAATTGACGAAATCCAGGTGCTTAAGGGCGAGTTGCCCATGGAGGTCAAAGACCTCGAAGACGAAATCGTCGGCCTGGAAACCCGCATGAAAAAACTCCAGGGCATCATTGATGAACTGGAAAGCACCATCAGCGGATACGAAGCCAAAAAGGCTGAAGCCTCGGCTCTGTTGGAGCGCTATGAAAAGCAATTGGACAACGTGGCCAACAACCGCGAATACGAAGCCTTGACCCGCGAGATTGACTTGCAAAAACTGGAGACCAAACTCGCCGATAAGCGCATTGAAGAGGCGCTCAAGAAATTGACGGTGAAGAAGGAGCAGATGCTCGTCAGTCAGGAGGAGTTGAAGCGCATGCAGGAAAATCTCGAAGAAAAGAAAAAGGAATTGGGCGAGATCATCGAAGCTACGGAAAAGGAGGAGAAGAAACTGCGCCGCATGTCCAACAAAGCCCAAAAGGAAATTGATGAGCGCATGCTGCTGGCCTATCAGCGCATCCGCAATAATTATCGCAATGGCCTGGCCGTTGTTACGGTTGAGCGCGATGCCTGTGGAGGCTGTTTCAACAAGGTGCCGCCCCAGATGCAATTGGAGGTGAGCATGGGCAATAAAATCATCACCTGCGAACACTGCGGTCGCATTCTTGTGGATACCCAATTGTTTGGCATCGCTGCGGAAGCAGAGTAAGCCCCCGGGTATCAAATGTGTGGCAAGCAAAAAATGAGGGGAAGGGTCTGGCGTACAGTCAGACCCTTTCTTGCTTTGGCGGGCCGCACTTTACTCCTTTTGCTGTTGTCGTCTGTGGCCTTGCCTGTGTGGGGAGCCGCCTATTACAGTTGGAGTCCTCATGCGCGCCAGGCCTACCAAAAGGTCATGCAGTTGCGCTTTGGAGAGGCGCGGGCGCAGTTGAGTTTGTTGCATAAGGAGGAGCCCGACAACCTCATGGCCTTGCTGGTGGAGGACTATCTGGATTTTTTTACCTTATATATAGGTGAGGATGCGGAGCTTTTCGAGCGCTTACAGGCCAACAAGAAGCTTCGTTTGGGCGAGCTTCGGCGGCGGGGCAATCCCGATTCGCCCTGGCATGCTTATTTGCAGGCCGACATTCTGCTGCACTGGGCTTTGGCGCGTTTGAAGTTTGAGCAGTATGCCACCTCTTTTTTGGAAGTCAATAAGGCTTTTAAATTGCTTTCGCAAAATGCCGAACGCTTTCCGGGCTTTTTGCCCAACCGCAAGGACCTCGGCATCCTGCACGCCATTGCCGGCACCATTCCCGATGAATACAGCATGGCAGTCAGTTGGCTGACTTCGCTGGAGGGCAGCATTCAGCAGGGGCGAGCTGAGTTGGAGAGCGTCCTGGAGCAGATGGATGAGGAGTATATTTTCAGGGATGAGACTTATGTCTTGTACGCCTATCTCCTGCTCCATCTCGCTGATGAGAAGGATGGTGCCTGGCAGGTCATCGAACAAAGCAGCCTGCGGCCGGAGGACAGCCCGCTGGCCGGTTTTGTGCTCGCCAACATGGCCATGCGCATGGGCAAAAACGAGCGCGCTTTGGAGATTCTGGAGCACACGGCCTCCGGGCGGGCTTTTTTCCCTCTGCCGTATTTGCACTTCATGCGGGCCGTTTGCCTGCAGCGCAAGCTCTCGCCCGAAGCCGACAAGTATTTTGCTCTTTTCCTGACCTCCTTTCGGGGTCGGCATTTCATCAAAGAAGCCTGGCAAAAACGCGCCTGGCAGGCTCTTTTGGAGGGAGATGAGGAAGCTTACAGGCGTTACATGTCTGCCTGCCGGCAAATGGGCGTTGCCGTAACCGATGGAGACAAGGCCGCTCTGCGAGAGGCAGAGTCCGGCTTTCGGCCTCATCCCGATTTGCTGCGCATTCGTCTGTTGTACGACGGGGGCTATTACGAGCGAGCTGCAAGCCTGCTGCACGAACTGGGACCCGGTGATTTTTCAAATCACCTCTATCGCCTGGAATTCGTCTATCGCTCTGCACGCCTGGCCCAGGCGATGGGCGATTGGGAAGAGGCTTTCGCCAAATACAAACTGTGCTTACAAATGGGCTCCAACGACAAGGCCTACTACGCCTGCAAAGCCGCCCTCGAACTGGGTCGCCTCTGCGAACAAGCCGGAAAGGCCGAAGAAGCCCGCTACTACTACAACCGCTGCCTGCAACTGAAGCCGGAAGAATACCGCACCGGCCTGCACCAGGCAGCAAAAACGGGATTGGACAGGCTGTAACAAAAAAAGGTCTCGCAAAGCGAGACCTTTTTCTTTTGTAGCGCGGGGGAGACTTGAACTCCCGACCTCAGGATTATGAATCCTGCGCTCTAACCAGCTGAGCTACCGCGCCATGTGAGATAAGCGGCTGCAAAGATAAGCACTTTTTTTAAAAAGGGGAGTAAAGGGAGAGTTTTTTTGGGTTTAGCGTTTAGTGTTGAGCGTTTAGTACCGCGCGCTTCAGCGCGCGTAGTTCTAAGTTGGGGTGGCTTTAGCCGCCCAATTCGTACCGCGTGCTTTAGCGCGCGTACCTACCAAAAAAATCAATATGTTAAGAAAACGTTAAAATTTTTGGAAAGTTGCCATGTGTTTTCGTACCTTTGCAGCCGCTTTGGACGAGAGGGGTGAGAAAGTGTGGTGAAAAGCGAGGGTGAAAATAATGATTTTCATCTGTTAAAGACGCAAAAGAGAAGGTGAAGAAGGGGCTTTTAGAGCCCGGATTGAAGTGTGGATAACTTTTTTTAAAAAAGTTACACGGGAGAGAAAAAAGATTGTATCTTTGCATTCCCGTAGCGCTCCACAGGGAGCATTGCGGAAAGATAAGTTCATTGAAAGGATTGGAGCGAGGTAAGAAAAGGAAGTGACACCCTTGAGTAGAAAAATTGCCGGATACTACGGTATTCGGTCTAAGGATCTGACTATGGAGAGTTTGATCCTGGCTCAGGATGAACGCTAGCGGGAGGCTTAATAC
>WGBN01000280.1 GCA_015494245.1 Saprospiraceae bacterium
AAGGAGACCGTCAGCCTGGCCTTGTTGGGGGAGGCGCCAAAGGTGGGCTCAGCAGTGGGATCACCGGTATTTTCTCCAATCTGAGAAAGCACGGCTTCCACCGTTTTGCCGTAAGGCTTCACGGCTTCCATCACCCGCTGCTCCATATCACGCACCAGACTGTCGGTGGCGTATATGTCGCGCCCAATGGGCAACTCTACAAAAACATTTACGAAGTCGGGGTCCGTTTCCGGAAAAAACTGCACTTTGGGAGGAAAAACCCCCAATAAAAACAAGACGACTACAAGTAGCAAAAAACTACCCGCAAAAACAAATCCCGGCATCTTCCCCTTCAAAGCCCAGCGGATAAAATGGTCATACCCCTTCTCCAAACGCGGCAAAAAGAAACTCTGAAACCGAAAAGCCCCCGGCTGCAGCAAAAAGAAATGCACAAGCGAAGTAACAGCTACGATCCAAAGCGTATTGCGCAACCACATGATTCCTGCAAAATGCGCCGGAACAGACAAGAGCAAAGCGGCAAGAACTCCGACAAACACATTCTTCCGTTTGCGCTTGTACTGTTCTTTATACGCTTCAGGGTTTTCCAATTTGATGTATGAGGCCGTAAACACGGGATTGATCACCAGGGCCACAAAAAGCGAAGAGCTCAAAACAATGATCAATGTTACGGGCAAATAACTCATAAAACTGCCCATCAGCCCGGGCCAAAAAGCCATGGGCAAAAAGGCCGCCAGCGTAGTCGCCGTAGAAGTAATGATGGGCATGGCAACCTCACTGACGCCATAGCGCGCCGCTTCACGAGGCGGGTATCCGTTTTGCAAATAACGGTAAATATTCTCCACCACCACAATGGCATTGTCCACCAGCATACCCAGAGCCAGAATGAGCGAAAAAAGCACCACCATGTTGAGCGTATAGCCAATCAGATGAATGATCAAAAAGCCCATAAACATGGAAAGCGGAATGGCCATACCCACAAACAAACTGTTGCGCAAACCCAAAAAGAAAAGCAAAACCAAAACCACGAGAATAATACCGGAGACTATACTGTTCTCCAGATTGGCCACCATGCGGCGGGTGTTGATCGAGAGGTCGTTGAAGATGCTCACTTTTAAGTCAGCAGGGAAAACGTCTTTTTTGGCTTTCGCCAAAAGGGCCTTGATCTTGTCTGCCGCCTCGAGTAGATTCTCCCCTCCCCGCTTGATCACACCCAGAGAAATGACCGGAAGGCCATCGGCCCGGGCAATGCTGGTGGGTTCTTTAAAGTCAAACTTCACATCTGCAAAATCACCCAGCACCACCGGATTTTGGCGCTCAGACTTAACAATCAGATTCCTGATTTGGTCGGCATTCTCAAATTCGCCCACCACGCGGATGGTACGTCTGAAATTATTGACGACCAATTCGCCGCCGGACATGGTGATGTTTTCTGCTTTGATGGCATTTTCAATATCTCGAAAACTCACCTTCATAGCCTGCATCTTATCTATATCCACTTCAATGCTCATCTGGCGTTCGCGCGCTCCCTGCAGGTTGACGGCTGAAATTTCGGGAAAGCCCTCAATTTCGTCTTGCAGGTATTCCGCATAAGAGCGCAGCTCGTCATTGGTGAAATTTCCCGAAAGGTTGATTGTCATGATCGGAATCTCAGACATGTCTATTTCCAAAACTTCAGGATCAGCAGGCAGGTCGTTGGGCAAATCGGGCTTGGCCCGATCTACGGCATCCTTCACTTTGCGCAGGGCCTCCTCCATATCCACATCGGTATCGAACTCCACCACGATGAGCGAAAAATCCTGCATGGAAGAAGAAGTCATCGTCTTAATTTCGGAGATGGTACCCAGCTCCTGCTCCAGAGGACGCGTAACCAGGTTTTCCATATCCTCGGCCGAATTGCCAGGGTAAGCCGTGTTGATAAACATCTTCGGAAAAGGCACCTCCGGAAAAGCCTCCCGCGGCACATTCATATACGAACGCGCCCCGAAGAGCACAATCATAAACGTCAGCAAAAAAATGCTGGTGGCATTATCTATGGCAAAAGAAGAAAGGCCAAACAGCCGTTTTCCTTGTTCGTTTTGATTAGACATTTTCCTCGTATTTTATGCCCAAACCAAAGCGGTTTGGGAAAAGCAGGCTTTTTGATTCAAAAATTTGGGCCGTACAAATTACCCCTACCATTCTACTCCGCAGATAAGCGCAAAAGCTGGCCGTCAACCACCTTGTAAGCGCCATCCCGAACCAGCCGATCAC